>CANHCT010000049.1 GCA_947459175.1 Hymenobacteraceae bacterium | reverse complement strand
GAAGAAATCCGGATTACTGCTGCCTTCATATTCGGTGAAATCATTAAACGCTTTTTCCCTTTACCTGATTGATTTGACTCATCAGTGCTTCTACATCGCTGAGCAATTTTTCGGCTTCGGCCTTGGTATCGGAGATGATGCGTTCGCCTTCGGTTTTCGCTGCCGAAACCGGCAACTCCGATTGTTTTTTCAGGTTCGATAGCATCTCCATCAGTTTTTCCCTGTAGCGGTCCAACTGAAAACTGATTTTATCGCGGGTGTTTTTGCCTTCGTCGGGTGCATACAATATTCCGACAACAGTGCCTGCGGCCACGCCGGCCAGAAAGGTGAGGAAATAGGCAGCGGATTTTTTCATTGCTGTGAAATTCTAATGGGGCGCAATTTATTGATTATCCATCAAACCCCGTGCCGACTTTTTCAAAATGCCTTTTTCTTTGAGTATGGAGGCCAGTTTATCCACCACTCCGTTGATAAATCCGGCAGAATTGGGGGTGCTGTAGGCTTTGGCAATTTCCAGATATTCATTCATGGTTACCTTTACGGGGATGTGGGGAAAGTATTTCATCTCATTGATGCTCAGGTGGATTATCCATCGGTCGAGCAGAGCAATGCGGTCGGCATCCCAGTTGGTTACCACCTTGTGAAGCAGTTTTTCATGCTCCTCAAAATTTTCAATTGCTTTCAGAAACAGCAGATTGAAAAATGAAATAAACTCCTCTTCGCCTTCCTCATCAGGCTCGAAACGGGGATTTTCGCCGGCCGTCAATTTCTTAAAGGTGGATTTCAGCCCTACTTCCAGCAAAATCCGGTTTTCGCTCCAGTGGATGTCGGCCTCGGTCATGGCCTCATTGAAATCGGGCGCCCGGTACAATTTGCGGTACAGTACCCTGAAAATTTCTTCATCCTCCTGAGGACTTGTTTCTTTCTTGTTCTTATATTCCTGATATTCAGTCAAATCCTTTATTAAATATTGATAAAGTCTTTGTACCAGTTCTTTGTCGAAACTGATGAATCCTCCTGTCTTTTTTCCTTTTGCCGGCTCCAGGCCTTCATGAAGGAGTTCCAGATAAGGATGTTTTGTGATTTTCAGTTCATGGGCAGGGGAGGGCTCATTGTTCAGAAAGTTATCCAGTTTTCGTGCCTCGCCATCCGATACCATTTGAATAATGCCATAAAGCAGTTTCCAGAATGATACTTCCACTTTGGTTTGATTCCGGATGTCGGCCAGGGCTTTTTTTCGGATGCGTTCTGTTTCTTCTGTGCATTCTTTTTTCCAATCGGCCACAGCATTCAGGGCCAGATGGCCAAGCCATTGCTGATTTGCCGGGAGGTCTTTGGGTTCAAGTTTTCCTTCAAAAGCTTCATCCAGCAATACAGGCAGCAGTTTTTGAAATCCTTGTTTTTCAGCGGCTTCTGCATTGAAAAATTCAGGGTACTCGATCAGGCTGTTCATTACTTTTTGCCTGATGTCCAGCAGGTTTACTTCCTTGTTGTTGAAATAGGTGTAAAGGCCCTGCATGGCTTTGATTCTGATTACCCTCCGCATAATGAAAAAGAACTTTGAGCGGGCAAAATAGGCCAATTTCAGGCGGAAAGGCAAATGACACTTCTGGAGAATCCCCCCGGAGCATGAAAATCTTCGGTTATTTTTTACTTTTTTTTACGATGCCGGGCGGCCGAAATGCTTTTTCCCTTTCCTTTGAATTTCATTTCTGACCGAATCCTGCAGGCCTTTTCCATGCCCCCGTTACGGAATATCCAGAAGCCCGTATTATCCGGATTTACAGCCCTGTATTTCTTCATATCTTTTTCATCTTTTGCCCAGCAGAGCGATTCGGTTTTTTTTAGAATTGCCGACTGGCTCGATCGGAATGCCATTGGCTACACCGAGTTGGAAAAATCTACCCGCCTGATCGGGCATCGCCTTACCGGCACCGAAAACGGACGAAAAGCCGAAGAGCAAATTTTCGGGGTATTGAAATCGGCCGGTATAGATTCTGCGGCTTTCGAGCCTTTTGATTTCAGTGCCTGGCAGCGAAAAGCCTCTCACCTGGAAATTGTGCCCTACCGCTCCGACAATTTTGTAGATTTTGAGTCTGTTTCGTTGGCCAATACAGCCTCGGTCAGCGGCCTTTGGCACTTGGTGGATGCCGGCGACGGACTGGAATCGGATTTTCGGAAACTGGGTGAGCGCATCCGGGATAAATGTGTGCTGCTCAATCTTGGCATCAAGGATTCGGCCAACGAGGGCAAGGCCAATCTGCACAGGGGCGAAAAAGTTTCGCTTGCCCTGCAATACGGAGCCAAAGCACTTATTTTTGTTCATCCCGGAAACAAAAACCAATTGCTCACCGGTACCGCATCTCTGAAAGGGGAGATTGTACCCGTTCCTGCTCTGTGTATTTCGGGGCCGGATGGAAAAGTGGTAAGAAGCTGGATGCAAAAAGAAAGACTCATGGCCGAAATGCGGGTGAGCAATCCTGTGGTGAACGGCAGTGCCCGCAATGTTTTGGCATATCTGCCCGCAACCCGGAAAACCCGCGAAACCATTGTATTTACAGCCCACCTCGACAGCTGGGACCTGGCTTCGGGTGCCACCGACAATGGATTGGGGGCATTTACGCTGCTGGATATTGCCCTTGCTTTAAAGCCATACCGGCATCTTTTTAAGCGGAATCTGATTTTTGTGTGGACCATGGGCGAAGAGCAAGGGCTGCTCGGCTCCAAGCATTTGGTGAAAAAATGGTTGGATAACAAGCAGTTGGATGATGTGAGGCTCGTAATCAACCTCGATATGGTTGGAAATCCGGCCGGATTCAATGCATTTTCCTGGCCCGGAATGGAATCTGCCTTGCAAGATTTTAACCAAAAAGTGAAAATTGTGATGAAGGACTATCCCGGCAAAATTTCGAATGCTCCGGGTCTGCATTCCGATCATCAGCCTTTTCTTCTTCATGGAATACCCTCTGTTTCAGGTATTTCCAATCTTCCCGATTCTATTTACGATTGTTATCATGCCAATTGCGACCATATTTCCCTCATTCGGCCTCAATATTTAATATCCAGTGCAAAAATTCATTCTATGCTCGGATTTGAACTTTCTACCGCAAAAAAACTGCCGTTCAGGTCCTTTTCAGAAAAAAAACTTATCAATTGGCTGAAGAAAACGCATCTGAAAGAAAAATTGGAAATAAGCGGTGAATGGAGATGGAATTGAGCTCACTTTTGTCGGGTTAATTTTAAAATGAAATGCAAAACGCATCATTCCAAATCACCCAATCCGAAAGAGATTTCGCCGTGTCTCACCTTCAGAAAACGCGGGATGCTTTAATTAATGCCATAGAAAATCTGACTGAAGAGCAGTGGTATTACCGGCCAGAACCAGGCCAATGGACTCCCGCCCAATGCGCCAGCCACCTGCTGGAAACTGAATTGTATTTTTTCATGCCCACGCTGGAAAAAATGCTGGCCGAACCTGCCAATCCGGAAAGAATGAAGGAGGCACAGGGGAAAGACCAAATCTGCTACATGAGCATGGAAGACCGTTCCTTTAAAATTAAAGGACAGCCCCGCACAGATGATGAGGTGAATGCAGTGGACAAAGAGGCCTTGATTGCTGCCTTTTTGCAAAAGAGAAATGAAAATATCGAGTGGCTGAAGTCTACAACAGAAGAATTGAGGGCACATTTCACCGTTATGCCATTTCTTGAGACCCTCGATGCCTATCAGTTTATCCTGTTTGTTTCCGGCCACACCACCCGGCATACCCTGCAAATCCTGGAAACACTGAATTCTGTTCCTGCATTCTCTGAAGCATCAGAGAAACAGGCGGTTAAGAATTCAGTCCTGAGCCAATTGTAAAAAAACTACAAAAGAGGCCTGTTTATTAAACAAGCGGCTTTACTTTTGGGTTTTTTAACGATTATAGAGGTATGGAAAAGTGGGCCGAACTGAAACAGTCGCATAAAAACCTGTCTGCAGCAGCGGCTTCCACTTATGATGAAATCTACCACAACTCCAATCATGCCACCGGCATTTACATGCGCTATGAGGAAGATTTGATTCATTCCATCATAGACCGCTTGCCCGGAAAATCTCATGCCGTTGTACTCGGAAGCGGAACCGGAAGAGAATCATTCGCAATGGCCCGATATTTCGATCGGGTTACCGGCCTGGATTTCTCTCCCGAAATGACCGAAGTGGCCTTCAAAAATCAGGAAAAAAGAAAAATTCAGAATACCAGTTTCGTAACGCTGGATGTAGAAAATGATCCGCTTCCTTTTGAAAATCAATCGGTTGACTTCATTAACTCTACCTTTGGGATGGGGTCTTTTGTGCTCAATCCCGCCAGTCTGTTTCTGGAGATCAAGCGGGTATTGAAGAAGGATGGCCGGGTAATCTTTTCTTTCTATAATTCTCAGGCTTTTGTCAATCAATTGCAACTCGGTTGGACGCCTGCCATTTCTTCCCGCCTGAATCACGAAGAAAAGGCATTGGAAGTTCAATTTGGAGGTCAGATTTATTTTGTCCCTGTAGTACCCTACTCCGTTACCGAAATCCGAGGCGAACTCGAGCGTTTTTTTAGCATTCATTCCATCACCACCTTTCCCTCCATTTCCTCCATTTTTCCTCAGGAATTGTTTGAAAATGACCGGGTAAGGAAACTGTGTCTGGAAGCCGACCTGTTTCTGGCCGGCAATCTGGAGCTCGCCGGGGGTCCGTTTATAGTAGCCGAGGTAGGAAATAAATAAGCTTTTTTTGATTATATCGATTGCATCGCCTTTTCTTTGTGAAAAGTCATGCTACCATACCTGTCAGAGATTCCATTGGTCGAAGACCAGATAATTACCGGCCCGGAACTTGAAAAACTACTTGAGAATACATCCCATTTTGAAGCCCCGCATGTCCTTGGATTGGTAAAACCCCGCTCCCTGGCTGATCTGGAAAAAATTCTCCGCTGGGCCAGGGAGCGTAACATTTCTTTGTACACCTTCAGCCGCGGACTGAACTGGGGCCTTGGTTCCCGCCTGCCTGTTAGCGACCACTGCCTGCTGGTAGAACTCTCTGCCATGAACAATATTCTGGAAATCAATACCCGATTCCATTATGCCATTGTGGAACCCGGAGTTACCCAGGGGCAACTTGCTGAAGCGATTGAAAAACAGGGGCTTCCGCTTATGTTGAATGTCACAGGCTCGCATCCCAATGCCTCCGTAACCGGCAATATTATGGAGCGCGGCAGCGGCTTTCTGGCCCACCGGATTCAGGACCTCCGCGGCATGGAAGTGATGCTGGCCGACGGCTCGGTGGTCAGATCCGGATTCTGGAATCTGGAGCCTTCCGGACGGGAATTGCACCATTTTCCCTACGGCATAGGGCCCGACTGGAGGGGCTTGTTCTCTCAGTCCAATCTTGGCATAACCACCAAAGTAGTGGTGAACCTGTATCCCAAAAAAGAGGTACAGAAAATGCTCTGGATAAAAGTAAGCCAGCCACAGCTGCCCGGCCTTACCACCATTTTGGCAGAGCTGTATCAAAGGAATTACATCCATTCGGTAACCCACATCGGCAACGACAAAAGGATGAAAATCGAAAACAAAAACCAGGGCGAAGCTTCCGTTTGGACGGCCATGGCTTTGGTGCAGGGTTCGGCCTCTTTTGTTCGGTTTCTGGAAGATGAAATTCCGCAATATCTTCAGGATCAATATCTTTCCATGGGATTTTTAACACGGGAAGAAGCCATAGAGCAAGAACTGGAGGAGGTTTTTGGCTGCCATACCGGACGCCCAACCGACTATTTTGTGCGGGCCATGTACCAAAGCGAAGGTGCTGTTCTGGACCCCCGCGACTGGCAGATTGACCATGGAAAATACGGGATGCTTTGCTGCCTGCCCATATTGCCTGCCGGTGCCGGCGATATTCAAAAAGCAATCGATATTCTCGACAGCATCGACCGTGATTTTGGCGTCCTTCCGGCTACGACCCTCAATCCTTTGAATGATTTGTATCTTGAGGCGGTCATCAACATTTATTTCGACCGAACCAACCCGGCCGAAGTAGAAAAGGCCCACCGCGCCAACGACGAAATGACCCGAAGATTTTATCAGGAAGGATTTCGTTTTTACCGGTTCGATGTCAAAACCATGCAGGCCTACATCGACCCCGAAAATCCACACTGGAAGCTGGTAAGCAAACTCAAATCAGCCCTGGATCCGGGAGGTATTCTTTCTCCGGGCCGGTACGCCCCTCTTGCGGATTAACTCCTTCTTAATCAGGCCAAAATCCTAACGGGGTCTTCCAATAATCCCTTCAGAGTCTGAAGGAAAGCAGAGCCTACTGCGCCGTCCACGGCACGGTGGTCGCAGCTCAGGGTTACCTTCATCACATTGGAAGCCTTAAACTGTCCGTCCTTCACAATCACAGTTTCCTTGATACCGCCCACTGCCAGAATGCAGGCATCCGGCGGATTGATGATGGCCGTGAATTCCTCGATGCCGAACATCCCCAGATTGGAAATGGTGAAGGTGCTGCCCTCCCAGTCGGCAGGCTGCAGTTGCTTGTTTTTGGCCCGGGTTCCCAGTTCCTTCACTTCTGAAGAAATGGCCGAAAGCGATTTTGCATCTGCAAAACGGACAACCGGCACCAGCAGTCCTTCTTCCACAGCCACGGCCACCCCGATGTGGATGTGGTGGTTGTAGCGGATTTTATCACCCAGCCAGCTGGAATTTACCTTCGGATGCGACCTCAGGGCAGAAGCTACTGCCTTAATTACCATATCGTTGAAGGAGATTTTTCCGCCAGTGTATTCATTGATGCTCTTGCGGGCTTCTACGGCCTTGTCCATGTTGATTTCCATGGTGAGGTAGAAGTGTGGTGCGGAATAAAGACTTTCAGAAAGCCTTCTGGCAATGGTTTTCCGCATCTGGGAAAGGGCCACATCTTCATACGATTCTTTGCCTACGGCCGGAGCAGAAACTGCTGTTGCAGTGGTGGGTTTGCTCTCTGTTTTAGGGGCATCCCGGAAGTTTTCCACATCCTTCTTGATGATTCTACCCGATTCTCCGGAACCGGAAATGCCCGCAATGTCTATGCCTTTTTCTTTGGCAAGTTTTTTGGCCAGCGGCGAAGCCTTAACCCGGGAGTCTGAGGAAACCGAAGGCACGGCAATGGCCACTGTCTGACCTGAATGTTCTGCGGGGCTTGCAGGACTTTGAGCTGCAGGAGCGGCGCCGCCTGACAGTAAAGGGGTATAATCTGTTCCCGCCTCACCAATGATGGCAATGATTTCATCCACTTTTACAGATTCCCCCTGGCTGAGTCCTACATACAACAAGGTGCCGGACTCATAACTTTCGAGTTCCATAGTGGCCTTGTCCGTTTCTACTTCGGCCAGCAGCTCGCCTGCTTTCACTTTGTCCCCTACTTTTTTGTGCCATGCCACAATGGTTCCATCGGTCATGGTATCGCTCATTTTGGGCATCCGGATTGCGTTGGCTGCAATTTTGGCAGCAGGTGCTGCCGGAGTTACGGGCGCCGGAATCGGTGCCGGAGCCGGAGCAGGAACCGCAGTCGCCTGACTGCTGTTTGTGCTGCCGGATATCAACGAGTCAATGTTTTCGCCTTGTTTTCCGATGATGGCGATTACCGAGTCAATTGGAACGGCTTCCTTTTCCTTCACACCGATAAACAAAAGGGTGCCGGATTCATAAGATTCCAGTTCCATCGTTGCCTTATCGGTTTCCACATCCGCCAGCACTTCGCCGACTTTTACCGAATCTCCCACTTTTTTATGCCAGGCTGCGATTACCCCTTCGGTCATGGTATCGCTCATTTTGGGCATTTTGATGACTTCAGCCATTAAAAAATCGTTTTGGAAAAATACTTTCCCGGGAAATACATTTTTAGTTTCCGGGCGGCAAAATTAGGCAGAAAAGCAATCATCCCACAGCAGAAATAAAATTTGCCATTTAGCTTACTCCTGACCGCCTGCCTTTTTGCCTATTGGCTCCCTTTTCAATTCCTTTTTTTGGTTTGGACCCCGGTTCTATCTTTGCCCTGCAAAACAACTCCGGATGCTGCGCCAATTTTTATTCTTTTTTTTGAATTTCAGTCTGTTATCCCTGAATTCTCAGGCGCAGTATGTTCCTGAAAATACCCCGAAAAGCGATACCACCGTGGTGTATGCCAGTTCCGGCAAAGGCAAAGAAGAAAGCAAGAGTGGTTTTGATTGGTCGAAGGTAAACGGGGGAGGAAATTTTGCCTTCAATTTCGGTAATGTGAATTTTTTGGAAATTTCACCTGTGGCAGGCTACCCCCTCAATGAAAAGCTCATGGTGGGTGCCGGTGTTTCATACATTTCCTTTTGGGGGCAGGGCAGCAACGGAAGTTTCAGCTGGTCATATTTCGGTGGCCGCCTTTTCGGAAGGCATCGTTTGTTTGATCAGGTGTTTGCCCATGCCGAATTGGAAATGCTGAATGTTCCGTATTATCTGCCCAATGGTTCTGATGTGCAAAGAAAATGGATAACCAGTCCCTTGGTTGGTCTCGGATACTTTTTTCCCTTTTCTCAGCGGGGCGGCATCCAGGCCACACTGCTCTATAATACCAATTATCAGCCTGCCTATTCGCCCTATCCCTCTGATTTGATCTGGCGAATGGGTTTTTTCTTTTAGCTTAATTCCGGCCCGAATCTGTTCATAATCCGATACTAATCGCATATTTGCGGCCCGTTTTTATTTTGTTCCATGTCTGAAAAAATTCGTTTCGCTGTCGTGGGTGCCGGGCATATCGGCCGGCGGCATGCAGCCATGATTTCGCAAAATCCGGAGTCGCTACTGGTGGCCATGGCCGATATCGATGCAACCCTGGAACAGGATGTCAAGCAGCAGTTTGGAGTCCCCTTTTTTCATTCTCTCGAAGGTTTGATGGCCTCGGGCACCGAATTCGATGTGCTCAGCGTGTGTACGCCCAACCACCTGCACGCTGCCCAGGCCCTGCAGGGAATTGACGCCGGAAAGCATGTGCTCATAGAAAAGCCCATGGCCCTGCGCAAGGCCGATTGCGAAGACCTGATCTACCGGTCGCTTCAGGCGGGGAAACTGGTTTTCTGCGTCATGCAAAACCGCTACTCGCCGCCATCGGTCTGGCTGAAAGAAATCATCAGCCAAAGGAAACTGGGCCAAATTTATCATGTGCAAATCAACTGCTTCTGGAACCGCGACCACCGATACTATAAACCCGGCGGTTGGAAAGGCAAAACAGCCACCGACGGTGGTACCCTGTTTACCCAGTTCAGCCATTTTATTGACATCATGTTTTGGCTGTTTGGCGACATCACCAACATCAGCGCCCGCTTCTACGACTTTAATCATCAGGATCTTACTGATTTTGAAGACTCCGGTGTGGCCCATTTTGATTTTGTAAAAGGCGGCACAGGTACCCTCAATTTTTCAACGGCTGTGTACGACACCAACCTGGAAAGTTCCATGACCATCATCGGCGAGCATGGTTCCATTAAGGTAGGCGGACAATACATGAATGAGGTAGAGTACTGCCACATCCGTGGCTATACCATGCCCGAACTGCCCCCGAGCCTCCCGCCCAACGACTACGGACACTATAAAGGCTCTGCTGCCAACCACCATTTTGTGATTGAGAATGTAGTCAATACGCTGAAAGGCAGAACAGTAGCCACCACCAATGCACTCGAAGGATTGAAAGTGGTGGAAATTATCGAAAAAATCTACAGCATGAAAAATCAATAGGTTGATTTTTTATATAGATTTACCAAAAATTTTAAATTATGAGAAAGATATTTATCCTGTTTGGCTTTTCTGCAATACTGTTAATTTTACCTAAATCCTCATTTGCTCAGCTTGACCTTTTGGATGAAGCTTTTTTGTTTTATCCCTTTGACGGAAATTGTGAAGACATCAGTGGCAATAATTACCATGCTACCGGGTTCAACATAACGCCCGATACAGGATATACCGGCTTTGCTAATACCTGTTTCAGGCACAATGGCACCACTTCCAAAATCAACAGGCCGTTTCTGAACCTGGAAGACACCATTGCCCTTGCCGGTTGGTTTTATTCCGCTTCGGATTTTCAAAATTCATCCCTGATTTACAATGGCCATTCCGGCATGAATGGCTACGGACTGTTTATCAAAAAGCCATTTACAACCTTTGGTTTGGGCAGAAAAATAGTGGTGGTGCAGGGTGGAATCGCAGAGAATATTGTAGACACCTCTTTTAATATGCCTATAAATCAATGGGTTCACCTTGCTTTGGTTATCAGAAAGAATAATTTTGAATTGTACATCAACGGAATTTTCCGTGGTGCCGGCGTGCGGCCATTCAATCCCCCGACTTCAACCTTCAGTGTAGGGATGAATCCTGAACAGCAAGCAGGTGGCTTTCCTGCATTTTTCGGAAAAATAGACGATGTAGTGGCTTACAAGAGAAATGTGGATGCCCAATTTATCGGCCGTCTTTTCAATGAAGGATTCATCACACACAACAACGATCAAATTTCCGGCAAAGAGGAGGTTGCGGTATTTCCCAATCCATCTTCCGGTAAACTGAATATTCAGGGCAAAGCAATCTCAGAAGTTCAGATTCTTAATGCTTTGGGACAAGAGGTCAGCCAATCTTTTGCCATTGTTTGCGGCGAGTCGGTCGTATCAATTGAAAACCTGAAGGCTTCCACCGGAACCTATTTTGTTCATTTTCTGTCCGGCAAATCAAAGAAGACCAAAGTCATCCAAATCAATTAGTTATCGTTGCCGGTCAAGCGGCTTTATTCGTTATGGGTTTTATTACTTCCATTTTAAAGAAAGTTTATCAGGCAAAAAATCTTCAGTTGGAGGTCAGGCCATTCAGAAATGCCAAAATGGCCGACAACAGTGAAATCATCAGGCCGTACTCCAACTATGCACCTTGGAAAGAAGACAAAGACTTCGCAGCCGTTTACAATATCATACGGAATTATACCCTGGTGGACCATTACAGAAATTATGAACTCTGGGATTTGGTAAGTCAGGTAGCGCCTCAGGTGGAGGGAGATATTCTGGAGGTGGGCGTATGGCGCGGAGGAACTGCCGGTACCATGGGTAAAATGCTCCAAAAGGTTTCACCGGATAAGAAAATTTATCTCGCCGATACTTTTTCAGGGGTGGTAAAGGCCACGGATGCAGATTCCCAGTACACAGGAGGCGAACATGCCGATACAAGTCTGGACTTGGTTCAGGATTTGATGCAGAATAAGTTGGGCCTTAACAATTTTGAAATCTTACAGGGAATTTTCCCTGATGACACAGGCGACAGGATTGCTGATAAAAAGTTCTGCCTTTGCCATGCAGATGTGGATGTTTATCTCTCTACCAGAGAAATTGTAGATTGGATCTGGCCCCGCCTTTCGGTAGGAGGCGTAATTGTGTATGATGATTTTGGCTACATCGACACCGACGGGATCATCAAATTCATAAAAGAAGAAAAACAGAAACCAGACCGGCTGATTACCTACAACCTCAATGGTCATGCCGTGGAAATCAAACTTCGATAACGGGGATATAAGGCCATCTTATTGACCCGGCGACCACGAGTCCATCCGGCCCCCTTTCGATTGATTTTCAAAAATCAATTATTCCCGGATTTCTGCTTTTCGCAAATCTGAAATACACCCTGTTTTGGATGGTGCTTAGTATCTGCAGGTTTAGTCCTGCTGATGTTTTGCGCCCTATATCGCCTTGGTTTGCCTTTCTCTTTCGGGAATTTGAATTTGGGTAAGCCAAATTTATTTTATTAGCTTTGCCTGAATTTTCAGGAATGGCCCGGCTTTTTCATTTGTTTTTTTTCCTGTTCACTGCCTCCCTGTGGACGGATACGGAAGGCAAGCCCCGGGTGCTGGCCACCATCAACATCATTGCCGATATGGCTGCGCATGTAGCCGGACCGCATCTGGAAATCCGTTCTCTGCTTCCCGCCGGCACCGATCCGCATACCTATGAGCCTACACCGAAGGATGCCATATCTGTCTCAAAGGCCGACCTGATTCTCAAAAATGGTCTGCACCTGGAAGGCTGGCTCGATAAACTCATTGCCAGTGCCGGAAGCGGTATTCCGGTAGGGGAGGTTACCCGGCTGGTTGCCCCCATCCGCTCAGCCGATTACCAAAATTCGTACGACCCTCATGCCTGGATGACCCTGGCCAATGCCCGCCTCTATGTGCAGGCCATTACCGGTATTTTTTGTACGCAATTTCCCCGGTTTGAACAAAGTTTTAAAGAAAATGCTTCCAGATATCTGGCTGAAATTCATGCCACTGAACTGAAAATCAGGAGTATGACCGAAAGCATTCCTCCCCAAAAGCGCTTTCTCATCACCAGCCACGATGCCTTTCGCTATTTTTCCAGGGCCTACGGTTTTGAGGTGGCTTCCATCATGGGTACTTCTACCGATGCCGATGTAAACCTATTGGATATTAACCATTTAATTCACATGGTAAAGGCCAATCAGGTTCCTGCCATTTTTGTGGAGATGGCCATTAACCCCAAGATACTGAACCAGCTGGCATCCGATCTCGGCATTGCCATTGGCGGAAAGTTGTATACCGACTCGTTCGGACCAAAAGGCTCTGAGGCAGACAACTATCTGAATATGATGCTTTTCAATGCCAAAACCATCACCTCTGCCCTGAGCGCTGTTCCGCAGGCACCTTCTCATTTCGATCAAACCCAGACCTATATCCTGATTCTTGTTCTGGGCCTGGTGTTTTTTTCCTCCTTTGTTTGGGTAGCCCGCCATATGTATCCCCGCTTTGATGAAAAAGCCAACTGGCGCAATTACGAACTGGAAATCAACAACTTGTCGGTAATGGTGGAGCAAAAAATGATTTTGTCCAACCTGTACCTCAGCCTTCAGCCCGGCTATGTGTATGGCATACTCGGTGCCAATGGCTCCGGCAAATCTACCCTGATAAAGACCATGGTAGGTTTATTACCCCCGCTCTCAGGTCATATCCATTTGCATGGAAAACCTGTCCTTCATTTTTTGAGGCATATTGCCTATCTTCCGCAAAAAGAGGATTTCGATATGCAATTTCCGGCCACAGTGGAAGATGTGGTAAAGTTGGGCTTTTTTCCTGCTTTGTCCGGCCGCGGCAGACTCAGCAGTGAGCAACAGAACCGGTTCGAAAATGTACTGGACAGGCTCGAAATCCGGGACCTGAAAGACAGACCCATATCCATGCTTTCGGGAGGACAGTTTCAAAGGACACTCCTGGCCCGTGCCCTCTGCCAGAATGCTGAGGTTTTTATCCTGGATGAACCTTTTGTGGGGGTAGACCATGCCACCGAAGAAATCATCATTCAATTGCTCAAAGATCTGGCGGCTCATGGCAAGATGGTCCTTATGGTTCACCACGACCTTACCAAGGTGAGGTCTTATTTCGACCGGCTGGTCATGATCAACCAGCGAATAATCGCCTCGGGGCCTGTAAATGAGGTGTTTACCGAGGAAAACATTCAGGAAACCTATTCGGGAAAAGTAACCTTGCTTCAAAAAGCCCTTCAGCTCATCAAACCCTGACCGTGGAAAATATTTTCGAATACGATTACGCCATCCGCTCCCTCTGTGCCTCTTCTTTAGTGGGCCTGATGTGCGGTATTCTGGGCTGCTTTATTTTCCTGCGGAATATGGCCTTGGTGGGTGATGCCCTTTCGCATGCCATCCTGCCCGGTGTGGTGGTTGGATTTATCATTGCCGGTCAGAGTGTGCTGGCTTTTTTCACCGGTTCGGTCATAGCCGGGCTCATTGCCGCTTTTCTCATTACCTACATCCAAACACGGGTAAAATCTAAAGAAGATGCGGCCATCGGGGTGGTATTCAGCACCATGTTTTCGCTTGGAGTCATCGGCATTTCCATCCTCACCCGGCAGGAAGGGGTACACCTCGATCTGAAGGATTTTTTATTCGGTAATGTGCTGGCCATCACCCCTCAGGACCTTTGGATTACGGCTTTGGTGGCGTTTTTTGTGCTCTTCTCTTCCATGGCCTTGTACCGGTTTTTGTTCTTCACCACTTTCGATTCCACCCTAGCCAGGGCCATGGGCATCCGCACTGAGGTAATCCATTACTTTATAATGCTGCTGCTCAGTTTTACGGTGGTGGCATGCATGCAGTCTGTCGGGGTTATTTTGGTGGTGGGTATGCTCATTATGCCGGCTTCGTCGGCTTACACATTGACCAAAAGGCTTCCCTCTATGCTCATCATTTCTGCTGCAATCGGGGTATTTTGCACTGTTTCAGGGTTTTTACTGGCCTTTGCCCTCGACATCACCCCCGGACCGGCCATGAATGTAATGGGGGCCATGGTCTATATTTCTGCCATATTTTTTGCCCCAAAAACCGGTAAAATAAGCCTTTGGCTCAGCCGCAGAAAAGCCGGATTGTCTATGAAAATGGACGATCTTATCAAGGCAATGGTGGCCGAAGGTCCGAATAAAGATCCGGATCTTCTTGCCATTCAGAAAAAAATGAACTGGAGCAATGCCATTTGGAAGGATGTGTGGGATGGGCTTTTGCAAAACGGATGGCTCGAAGACAAGAATGGTAAATGTACACTCACCGGAGCCGGCCTCAAGCGGGGATTTGAACTCATGGGTGCCCACCGTACCTGGGAGCAGTTTTTGGTTGAAAATCTGAAGTACAACAAAGATCAGGTTCACTTGCAGGCGGAGGAACTTGAGCACTTTCTGACCCCGCAGTTGGTGGAAGAAATTCAGTCTGAACTGGGGCGGCCGCTCAAAGATCCGCACGGGGCCTATATCCCGCAGAGCGGCAATGCTGCCGAAGTGTTTTTCTCCGAACTGAAGGCGGGTGAAAAAGCCCTGGTAATCACCCGGCAGCCAAGTGAACATGTGATGGCTTTGCTTTGGCAAAATGGCCTGACACCCAATTATTCCGTTACCTTTCTGGAAAGCCGGCCTTCCGGCATCCTGGTTAAAGTAAACCGCCTGGAAAAGGAAATTCCGCACGAACTGGCCAAAACCATGGTGGTCATGAAAATAGGTTTGAACACTTAGTTCAGATTAAACCGCAGCTGAATCCCGAAGCGGGTGGTTTTTTGTTAAAGAGTATACGAATGGTGAGTTCATTTCATTCCCATCAGAAGTGATTTTGTACCAAGTTTAAAGAACTGAAATTGAGGGATTTGGTGGGATAAAAGTGGAAATATTCGGTTGGGGCTTTCTTTGAATCAAATTGAAGCGGAATATCTTTTTTCCCTAATAAAGCCTTTCTGACAAATTGAAATATGGTAAATTTGGAACATGCCAAAGATTGCAGTTTACAAGTTTCTGACCTTTTTCATTTTTTCATATGATGCTCTGAACGAACCCCCTCATTTGCATGTGGTAAAGGAAAAAGGGAACAGGCAGCGATCTGCAAAAATTTGGCTGGAAACTTGTATTATTGCTGATTCCGGAACATTAAATGAGAAAGAATTGAAAAAAGCACTCGAGTTAATAAGAGAACATAAGAATGAACTGATGGATGCCTTCAACCGGATAAAAAATGGTGAGAAAATAAAAACAATAAAATTCATCTGAATGACACTTAAAAACAATCGAATTAGTATCGAGAAATTAAATTTCGATGTTGCAGGAAAAATTTCCTTGAAACTGGAAGATGGTCGTGTGATAATCGTTCCGTTAAAATACTTTCCTGACCTTCAAAAATTACCAGTCGAAAAAAGGAAGAAATATACAATTGTTGACGACCGAACCATCCTTTTTGCGCATTCCGACTCCGTATATCATTTGGAAGATTTTATGGGATTGGAAAGCAAGTGGAGCGAACGATAGGTATGCAGGCAGCGAAAACCATCCCTGCTGCTGTTTTCTGCAGCAGTTTTTTTTCGCCAAATTTCCATATAAACCCCTTTTGGTGAGTGTGTTAAAAAAAGGAATGCCAATAATTCAGGCAGAAAAAGTTGCCTTAGTTCAGATTAAACCGCAGCTGAATCCCGAAGCGGGTGGTCCGGGTTGGGAAGGAATTTGAAGTGAGCGGTGTGGTCTTCACATAACTGAAGTAGGCCTGCAGATTCAATCTCTGGTTTACCATATAACTCGCTGTAGGCCTGATTTGCAGCTCTTGTGTGGAGCCTTGCTGCGGCGCATTGGTCTGGTTAAAAAACCGCTGCACATTCAGCACATTCCGGTACGAAACATCGCAGCGGATGGTTACCTCGTTTTTGAGCACCACTTGCTGTCCCTGAATTTTCAGTGGCAGTTTCACTCCCGATTTCTGAAATCCTGCTCCGAAAGTGTAGTCCTGTGTTCGCTGCTCGGTGACCGAAGAATTTGATGTGTTGAGGACCACTGTCCGGTCGCGGTTGTAGTCAAATTTGAGGGTGACCTTGCTCTTGGTCCTCACATTCACCCCGATCAGCGGACTGAAACGCTCAATGATGGAAACCTGATTGATGTTATAGGGTGGAATGAGGACTCCCGTTTCAGACACCTGATTGGGCGTAATGTCTTTGTTGCGGTCCAGCTGCAAGCTTTCACCCGCATATCTCAATGAACTGGTAAACTGGTCTACCGAATAGGTACAGGTATATCCGTGGGTAAGGTTGATGCTGGAAAATTTCTTCTCAAAAAACGGAATCTTGGTTAAGCCGCCGTAGTCAATCCTCCAATTGGGTAAAGGAATGGCCGGAAATGCCGAAAGCCCTACCTTTTTTATGTTCTGGCCTGTGTAGGCCGCAATAAAGGCCGGTATCAGCACATTTTGCCCGTCTTTTTTGTAAAGTGAATCTTTTTCTGATCTGCTACCCGGCTGCGGGGCTCCCGGCTGAAGAATCAACCGGTTCTGGATAGAATCACGGTACCGTTCAAATGTATTGAATTCGGGTGTCCGGAATCTGTCGTTCGGGTCGTTGTTGCTGAATGCCGTGGAAATGGCAATAGTAGAAATGGAATAGCTTCCGGTACGGCTTGGGGTCTGCGCAAAATATTGCGGCTTGCCGTCTGCCGTTCTTATCAGGTTGTTGCCGACCGAATCAATCCGGGTTCGGAAGTTTTCGTTGTAAGCATCTGTTTCTGTTCGCTTTACATCCAGCTGGATTCTGAAATCTTTTATTGGCTCTATGGTGGCCCTGCCGGTTATGTTGATGGTACGGCTCTGGGTAAAGGGCTGGTTCTGATCGGGGCTGCTGGTAATCCAGCCGTTGCGGGCAGCCCGGAACCGGATATCCGGATTCTGATCTCCCAGAATAAAGGGCCATCCCGGTGCCATAGACGAAGAGTTGATGCCCAGGTAATCCACCGTTTCCAGATATCCGGGCAGGACAGTGTTTTCATTTTGGGTAAATGAAAAGTTCACATTCCGCACCGACATCAGGCCGCGGACCAGTGCCTTAAGCAATTTCATCTCCGCAGGCTTTCGTTTTGTGGTATCTGCTGGTTCTTTGCCTTTCCCCTTGTCCTCCTTCTTTTCTTTTTCAAACTTGATGCCCGCTTTTTTCAGGCTGTCGGCCCGGGCTTTTTCAGCTTGTTCTTTCAGTTTTTCGGCTTTCTTTTCTTTGGCTATCTGGGCCTTGGTTTTCTTCATGGGCTTTTTGGCCGGAGGGGCTTTTTTGACCGGTGCCTTTTTATCTTCGCCTGCTTTTTTCTGCTCATCCACTTTCTTTTTTGGCTTGGGCTTGGGGTTGTTGATGGAGTTGAGCCACTTGGATTTATTGTACAGTTTCACCAAATCAAACCTTCCGTTAAGCGACAGTTCTCTTCCGTTTTGAACGGTATTTCCAAGAAAACGGGCCGAGTCGTCGTTCAACCCCAGGGGTGCAGCTGCCCAAATATAACTGGCAGAATAAGCAGCATCTACGCTTGTCCAGTCGGTAAGCGGAAATTTATCCAGCGGCAATCTGTAGCCCATGCGGATGTTTTGGTCAAAGTTCTTTTTACGCCCCAGGTTCCGGATGTTTTTCCAAACCGAATCCCGTTT
>CANHCT010000048.1 GCA_947459175.1 Hymenobacteraceae bacterium | reverse complement strand
ATGTCGTGGCTTATGGACTCAATTTTACCCTCCACTCCCAGATCTGAAATGATGGAAAAACCCAGAATTTTCATTCCCATCTGATGGGCCACAATGGATTCCGGAATGGTGGACATGCCGACAGCATCGGCGCCCATAATCCGGAAGGCCTTGTACTCGGCCGGCGTCTCGTAGGTCGGGCCCGATACCCCCATATACACCCCGGAAGAAGCCATGAGCCCCTCTTCGGCAGAAATTTGCAGGGCTGTTCGCAGCCATTCGCGGTTGTACACCCTGCTCATATCCGGAAACCGGGTGCCCCATTTATCCTGGTGCCTGCCAATCAGGGGATTGGTGCCCATCAGATTGATGTGGTCAGAAATCCACATCACCTCCCCGATTTTCTGATCCGGATTGAGCCCGCCTGCTGCATTGGTAAGCAGCAGTTTTTGTATTCCCCAAAGACCGAACACCCGCATCGGCAGGGTTACCTGGGCCATGGTGTAGCCTTCGTAGTAATGGAGGCGACCCTGCATCACCAACACTTTTTTTCCTGCCCATTCCCCGAAAATGAGCCTTCCTGCATGACCTGCCACCGTGGAAACCGGAAAGCCGGGTATTTCCCCATAGGGAATAACCATTTGATTTTCAATATCTTCGGCCAGATGGCCCATGCCGCTGCCCAAAACAATCAGCCACTCAGGCCTTTCGGGATTTTTTGCCTGAAGAAAGGTTAAAATCCGTTCTGCCGGTTCTGTTTCTGAAGTCATGGCGGTTGTCTGTTTGATGTTGAAAAATTTTTGCCCGTTCCCGTTCCTCAGGAACCGGGGGACTTTTGCCGGGATGCAGCGAGTGTTTTCCCCTCATCCAGAAACCGGATAAAGGCTTCAACATCCAGGTCGTATGCCCGGGGGGCGTTCAGTATTTTTCCGTCGGGGCCGAGCAGTACATACAGCGGCTGTGCATTGCTGTTGTATTCCCGTACCTGCAAGTCGGCGTTTTGCTTTCCGATAGTTTTCTTTTCCCTGCCATCAAATTGACTCACATACCATTGATTTTGAGGAAGTTCTGTTTTGTCATCCACATACAGTGCCGTCACGATAAAATCATTTTTCAACCTTTTCAATACCTCCGGATGCGACCAAACATTGGCCTCCATTTCCCGGCAATTGACACAGCCGTGACCCGTAAAGTCAATGAAAACAGGCTTTTGCTTTTCTGCAGCGCAGGCCAGGGCTTGTTTCAAATCGAAGTAACCCTCCAACTGATGAGGAAGGTGGAGAATGTCTCTGTATTTCGGGGGTTCACAGAGTGAACTTTCGGAACGAACTGCAGGGGCAGGTGCTGACAGATTGAAATCCAGGGTGTTGTGCGGCGGCAGATAACCGGAGAGCATCTTCAGCGGTGCCCCCCACATGCCGGGAATCATGTATACAACAAAGGTGAATACCACTATGGCCATAATGGCTTTCGGAACCGATACTTTTTCTGTGGGACTGTCGTGCGGGAGGTGAATTTTGCCCAGAAGATAAAACCCGATCAAACTGAAAATAACAATCCAGGCCGCCAGATAGACTTCGCGGTCCAGAATGCCCCAGTGGTAGGCCTGATCGGCAATGGAAAGAAATTTGAGGGCAAGTGCCAGCTCCAGAAAACCCAGTATCACCTTCACAGAGTTGAGCCATCCCCCGGATTTGGGCAGTGAAGTAAGCCACTGGGGAAAAATGGCAAACAGGGTAAAAGGAAGGGCGAAAGCCAAAGAATATCCCAGCATACCGACAATGGGTTTCAACACCTGACCGCCTGCCGATTCTACCAAAATGGACCCTACAATGGGGCCGGTACAGGAAAAACTGACCAGGACAATGGTGAATGCCATGAAAAAGATGCCGTAGATACCGCCCTTGTCGCTTTGTTTGTCGGCCATGTTTACCAGCGATGAGGGAAGGACAATTTCGAACATACCCAAAAATGAAACCCCGAAGACCACAAAAATCAAAAAGAAAAAGAGGTTGGGTGCCCAATGGGTGGAAACAAAATTGGCAAATTCGGGACCATTGATTCGGCTGACAATGGTACCAATGAGCACATACAACACAATGATACTCAATCCGTAAAGGCTGGCTTTTCCGATTCCTTCAGCCCGGCTCTTGCTCTGCCGGGTAAAAAAACTGACCGTCATGGGTATCATAGGGAAAACACATGGCGTCAGCAGGGCCACAAGGCCGGATAGAAAAGCAGCCAGAAAAAAAGCCCACATCGATCCGTTAATGCCCCCTGCCGACACGGATTCTTTTGGCTGTGCGGTATTTTGTTTTTCGTTCCGGTTACCGGACAAACCGGCATCTGCATCGGCTGCCACCGAATCGTTGGGTTCGGGAGACCTCGCTTCTGTATCCGGTCCTTTTGCGGTATCAGGAGGGTGGATACCGGCCACCGCATCGTTTTCCTGTCCGGCCATTTCGAAAGGCCCGAAAGTAAAATCACCTTCTACAGGTATGCATTTGCCGTCGATATCGGTGCAGGTTTGGCCTTCATAGGTTCCACTGATGGACCGGAGGCCCGCCTTCACCAGAATCTTTTGCCTGAACTCAGCCTTGCCTGTGAAGTAGCGCACCTTTCCGCCCCAGACATCATCGTATTTTTCTTTCGGATGGATGGCGAGGGCTTTGCCTTTTAATTCGTATCCGGCACTCTTTTTAAATTTAAAACTGGTAATAACCGGACCCAGATTGGGGTCGAAGTCGTTGGAATACAGATACCAATTGTCATCAACTTTCACCTGAAAAATGAGTTCAATGGTTTCGCCGGGCTTTACTTTGGTCTTGGAAGCCGAAAACGACCAATGCGTTGGACTCAGGATTTGGCCGCTTGCTGCCAGGGAAAAGATCAGGCTTAAAAAGCCGCAGACGAAAAATTTCAGTTTCATTTTTCTGATTGACAAGGCAAAGGTAAAAAGCATTGCATCAATTCAAGTTAATTTAGGCAACACTCGTATCTTCGCAGCCCCTTTTTCAAGTCATTGTCTTCAGCAGCCTCCATCCCTGACTATCGTATTTACGAATTTTCCAACGGTCTACGACTGATTCACAAGCAGGTACCCGGCTGCAAAGTGGTTCACTGCGGATTTATTCTGAATGTGGGAAGCAGGGATGAATTACCTCATATTCAGGGAATTGCACACTTTTGGGAGCACATGGCTTTCAAAGGAACGCAGAAAAGGAAGGCCTTTCACATCATCAACCGCCTTGAAATTCTGGGGGGAGAACTGAATGCCTACACCACGAAGGAAAAAATGGCATTTCATGCTTCGGTGCTGGCATCACATTTCGGAAAAGCGGTGGACCTGCTGACCGATATCACCTTCCGCTCCGTTTTTCCGGAAAAAGAAATAGAAAAAGAAAAAAGGGTCATTTTGGAAGAGATGGCCATGTATCAGGATACCCCGGACGATGCCATCCAGGACGATTTTGATGCTTTGCTTTTTCCCGGTCACCCGCTGGGCAACAACATCCTGGGCACCGAAGAAAGCGTATTGTCCATCCGGCAATCGGATTTTACCGATTTCTTTTCCCGAAATATTTCATTCGACCGGCTCGTTTTTTCCAGTGTGGGGCCTTTTGATCTGGAGAAAGCCGTAAAAATCGCTGCCCCCTTTCTGGAGAATCTTCAGCCTCAGTTCAGAAAGTTGGAAAGAGAGGCTCCGACCAACAGCCTGCTTCCCCGAAAAGAAATCTTAAAACCCATATCCCAGGCCCATGTCATGCTGGGTTGCCGGGCTTTTCCGCTTTTACACCCAAACAGGCTGGCTTTTTTTCTCCTGAACAATGTTCTCGGCGGCCCTGCCATGACCAGCCGGCTGAATTTTTCCATCAGGGAAAAGTATGGATTGGTCTACGGGGTAGAGTCGCACTATGCTCCCTACATCGATACCGGGTCTTTCAGCATTTATTTTGCTACCGAAGCCGGTAAGCGGGCAAAAGCGGAGGAACTGGTTTGGAAGGAAATCCGGAACCTGACAGACAAACCGCTTACGGCCAATCAGTTGAAAAATGCCAAGGAGCAGTTGAAGGGACAACTTGCCATGGCCGAGGAGGGAAATCTATCTCTGATGCTGATGCTGGGTAAAAGCATAATGGATTCCGGAAAGGTGCAAAGTCTGGTAGAAATTTTCGCAGAAATAGATGCCCTCAAAGCAGGCGAACTTCAGGAAATTGCCATGCAGGCCTGGCAGCACGAAAACTGGACCAAATTATCTTTTCTTCCGGAAAAGAAGCAATAAGAGAAATAAAATTGGGCTAATTCATAAAAATACCAAAAATAATTTGGCATTTTTTGAAACCAGTTCTTTTCATATCCGTGATAGGCTATAATTTCCAACTTTAAATTTTACGGACATGAAAACCAGGGTTCATTTTCTTCTCTTCCTCATCGGATTGTTTCTTATCTCCCTGGCTTCTGAAGGATCCAACTTCGGAAAGCACAGGGGTGGCAGCCAAATCACCTTCACAGCCGGAAAATTATCACCAAAGCAATTCTCTAAAGGCTACAAAGCCGAAAGAAATGAATACAGGATTCAGAAGAACAGCAGTTTCAGGAAAATGAAAAGACGAATAAAAGGAACATGGCTGCAACGCTGGTTCAGCCGCAGCCATTAGGAATTTCCCGACACCCGCACCACCATGCGGGTGTTTTTTGCCCAACTTACTCATTGTGAACCATGAAGGTTTTATGCTCTTCTCTTTTCCCCGATGAAAACCTCAGGTAGTAAATTCCGGGGGGATAGCCGGAGACATCAATTGTTTTCCTGAATGCACCGGTCTGAGGCTCGCTCACCTCAAACGACTGCATTTCCTGACCCATTGCATTGAATATCCTGATTGCCAGCGGGTCGTTGACAGGAATATTCAGTTCCAGATTCAGCTCCCTGGTGGCTGGATTCGGAAACAGGGCCACAATGGCGGGAACCGAATCGGCCGAAAGGCATTTTTGGTTGTCGGCGGGCGAAGATTCAAGTCCGGGATCGGGAAGGCGGGCCTCCACGCAAACAATTTGAATGTTTTGTGAATTGCGGGTGAGAATATCTGACTTCAGGGGATAGGAAATAACCTGCCCGGGAAGCAATATGCCCTGCCATTTTTCTCTCAGGGTAGCCAGATTTCCCAAACGGGTTACCACATCAAAGGACCGAAGGGCTATGTTGCTTTGGTTTTCAATTTCGATGGCCAGAGAGGTCTGTGTCTCACTTCTCCCCAGTTTCAAATCCTTTAGCTTCAGGCCCTGAACCGGGTTGAGGATGGCGTTGACAACTTTTTGAATCCGGGTGGAACAAATGGTTCCGGCTCTGGTGGCCACAAGGGTAACCAGATAGGTGCCTTGTCGGGTATAAATATGCGGAGGCGGATTGGCCGAGGTGCTGCTGGTGCTGTCTCCAAAATCCCAAAGATAATCGTAGCTGGGATTGGCAGAAGGGACTTGCCTGAAAACAACGGTAAATGTCCCGTTGTTGAATACCGGGTTGGAAAAAGAAAAATCGGCTTTGGCCGAATCCAGCACCGTAAACTCGTCGGTTCTGGTAATTTCGTCCTCGCACCCTGCTTTTGAAATTACCCTGAGGCGAACATCATAAGTGCCCTGTAAATCAAATTCCACCACCGGATTGCGGGTAGTAAAGTTCAGTCCGCCGATGGACCATTGCCATTGAACAACGGTATCCTGCCCGGCATCCGACTGGTCGAAAAAGCGGAAAGGTGTTCCGATACAGCCGGTTTCTATCCTGTAGTTGGCTGCCAATTTAGTCCCTATAGTGATGATTCGGGTAAAGGTATTGGGGCAATCCTCAGCGGTTCTTACGGTCAGTTTGACTGTTTTGGGACCCGGGGCTTCATTGTAAAAAACCGGCGGCGGGTTGGGGAGTGTTGAAGTTTGGGCAATCAGATTTCCGAATTCCCAGAAATAGCTGGTAATACCACCAGGAATTCCGTTGGCATTGGATGTATTGATAAAGGTAACCGGCTCATCCTTACAGGCTTTATCGAAAGAAAATTCAGCTTTAGGGGCTCTTTTGGCTGTTACAAACAAAGTGTCTTCGGCATCGCAGCCATTGAGGGTGGATACATTCAGGATAACCCTGAAGTTACCTGCATTCTGAAAGGTTTTTAGGGGATTTCGGACCGTGTCGCCTGTTCCGTCGCCGAAGTCCCAGTCATACTTCACCTCCTCGGTAATGCTGATGGTGGTATTGAAATTGAAAGGCAGGCTCTGGCACTTGAGCGGTGTGTTATCGGATATGGTGAATAAAGGTCTGGCATTCACCCGGATGGTTTTGCTGAAGTTATTGGCGCAGGCACCCGAATAGACCACCAATCTGACAGTGAAAAAGTTGGCTGAATTAAATACATTGGAAAAATTGCTCTGATTCGAAAGTTTGGCAGCATCCACAAACCAGGCCACTGAGTCGGGTGCTGCACCCGAAATGTTGGGCGAAAATGAAATCAGTTCGCCAAGACAGGGAGCAGGATTGGTAAAGGACACCAGGGCGCCGTTACCACCGATGGTAATGGTTTTGGTCAGACTGCTGTCGCACTGACTTTCTCCCATAATCCGGAGGCTGATTTGATAAAGACCGGTCTGAGTAAATAAAAATTTGGGATTCTTTTTGCCGGAAGAGGCAAGCAAAACACCGTTTTGGCGAACCTCCCAATTCCTTTCCACAATGGAGTCGAGGCTGCTTTGGCTCAGGTCGTTGAATTGTATGGAATCGTTGGTACACAAAGTACCTGTTGCCGCTGGTTCAAAATTGGGCCGGGGTTTATCCGCAATCCGTATGTTGCGAATCAATTCGTTTTCGCAGCCAAACTGCTCTTTCACAGTTAGTTTTACCGGATAGAGGCCTGCTTTTGGGAAGGTAAAAGTCGGATTTTGGAGATTGGAAGTATCCGCGGCCAAAGTAGTATCGCCAAAATCCCATTTCCAGGAGATGATATTGGTAAATATTCCGGGCACCGAAGTATCGGTAAACAAAACCGGCTCCCCCTTGCACCGGTTGCCCGGCACTGCAAAACCAGCCTGAACCTGATTTTTTACAATTACCGAATCGAACCCAAAGAACTGATTGCCGGAATTGTCGAAGCCTGAAGCAGAAAAATAGTATTTTCCGTCTGCTCCGTAGGATTGATTAAAGACGGTATCGCCCGAAAAAATCGGTTTGGAGGCAGAGCATTGGTTTTGAAACTTGAGCCTGTACAATACAGCATTTACATTTCCGTAACCAAAAAAGTAGTTTTCAGACAACTCGTTTCTGTAGATGTGGAAATTCTGGATGCTGTTGAAGCCGGTAGCTGCAGTAGCGCCAAAGTTACCCAAACTGTCAATTTTGGGGCGGTTGCTGAGGTTATTGCCAAAGCTGAATCTGAACAGGTTGTTGAAGTTATTTTGGATTTTGGTAGCAAAAAGATAGAAACTGGAACCGTCTTTAACAGCCTGAAGCCCGGCAGCCCGCATCATCGGGAGCATCCTGGAAACCGGGGCAGATTCAAGACCCCGGATAAAGGTGAGCTGATATACAGAATCTTGTTGCAAATCGGTAAGAAAAGCATGCCAGATGTTGCAATCGCGGATGACAGAAACCTTGAAGAGGCTTATAGAACCGGGAACATTAAAGGTAGCTGCATTGGGAATATTGCGGTACGAAGACCCAAAATTGAGCAGAGAAATGGTCCCGTTGTTTTGGTTGGAAACGGCTGCATATTTATTGCCTTTGTCTTCAAAAAGGGAAACTCCCCTTGGCCGGTTGAGGATTCCTGCCAGATTTATGATGGCAAAATTGGGATTGACATTGGTGATATCCGGTCCGAAATTCAGGCGCACCATGGTTTCACCATTGAGGTAAACCAAAAGAGCAAACCAGTCGTTTCCTTCTTTGAAAATCCGGAAGTCGCTCACGGTATTGAATGAACCGCTCGGAACCGCCACAGCCACAGGAGCCGGGGAAATTCCATCGGGGCCCTGCAGATTTATCCTGAAAAGGCCGGATGGACTGCAAACAAAACTGTAGTAATTGTTACCAACCTGCACCACCTGATTTCCGGTAGGATTGCCCACCACAGCCGCTGCCGGAATCCCGATAGAAGCAGGAGGAAAACCAAAATCACCGGTACAAAAATCCCATTCCACATTGTTCAGGTTGGTTTGAGAAACATTGGGATTGAATTTAAAATCAAAACAAAGTTCTTCCGGATGATTCAAAGCAGTGGTAAAGCAGGTTTTGGGAAGATTTGCCTGGGCAATGCTGACAGAATCGAGAATCTGCCGGTATGCTCCGTAGGCAGTTTCAGATGTTGTGGTGAAAAAATATTTCCCCGGAGAGCGATAAACGGTGGAGGCAGTTCCCGGTTCAGTTTGCCTGACAAATGGGATGGTGGCAGGACAAAGGTTGGGAAATTTAAGTTTAAAAACAGTCCCTGCATTGTTGATACCAAGGCCAAAAAACTCAGAGTTTTCGTATGTATAATTGATAGGCCCAACAACTCCCTGAATACCAAAACTACCCAGATTGCTCACAGCCTCAAGGGGTTGCAGAATATTTTTGGCAAGCCTGAATCGAAAAATATTGGCCGCATTCGTGTTGATAAATCCATACCATGCGCCTTTATCCTGAAGAATAGAGATTCCCCTCAGGTTGTTAAATGCATTGGGCGAACTTATACCGGCCGTTATTTCTCCGGTAAGTGCCACCGCAGCAGGTATGCGGTTGAGGGAATTGCCAAAATTCAGGCGGTACAGTTGGCTGGAACCAATCAGGTAGCCGTACCAGTTTTCACAATCCAGCACAAAAGACACCCCGAAAAATCCATTTGAGTTTTGGAGTACCGGCGGATTATTCAGGACAAAAACATTGGGAGTGTCCACTATACTTCTGCTGAACCTGAGCCTTACGAAAGTATTGTTACTCTGATTTGCGCTGTTTACAATAAAAACAAAAGTGGTGTCTTTGTACTTGACAATCTGCGCATTATATGGATTTATCAGCGTTCCTGCCGGCAAGGAAATCTCAGTTATTACAGGTGAGTCATTTTGGATATTGGCACCGAATGCCAACCTCCACAAACGGGAATCACCATTGGAGGCGAATGCATACCAGTTTGTATCTTCTTTCACGAACCTGAAAAAAACCGGGTTGGGAAACCTTGATTGCAAGGACCCCAGGCTGGAAGAAAAGTTTGAGATGTCGTTATTGAGGCTGTTTCCGAAACTGGCTTTCCAAAGGACGGTGGCATTTCCGGGGGGCGAAGGGATAAAACCAATCCACCGGTTGGCATCCTTGACTGGGATGATTTGGGAAGCGTTGGCAATCGGAGGAGTTCCGGTTTGCTGTGTCTGCAAAATTGGGGTAAATTCAAGATCCCCGGAGCAAAAATCAATGTTGGTGGCAGATATGAGATTGGTGGTATTGTTGAGGGTAAGGGTATCAAAGTCACCACTGGCAGAAGGGATTTTGGTTACAGAAATCTGCGGACAAACAGGATATACCAATACGGATTTTGAGAACTGATTGCTGCAGTTTTGGTTGGTGGTGATGGAAAGCGAAACCGGATAAGTACCCGTTGATCCATAGTTGTGAGAGGGATTTAATTGGTTCGAGGTATTGTTTGTCCCCGAGGCCGGGTCGCCGAAATTCCAAAGAATATTCTGAAAGGTTTGCCGGTTTGCTTTTGAAGTATTGGTAAAATTTACCGGCAATCCGGGAGCGGCAAAACCCGGATTTGAAAAGCCCATTCGGGGATTTTCGTAAATTCGGACATTCTGAGCAATGGTACTTGTACAACCGTTTGCCACAATTCCCCTCAGAGAAACCCTGTAAAGACCAGTGTCGGAAAACAAATGCTGAACCTGAGGCAAATCACTGCTGCTGAAATTGGCACTGCCGCTGGCTGTATCACCAAAAGTCCAAAGGAAGCCGACTGCAGACGGGTTGGGAGTCAGATTCTGAAAATTGGTATTTTGACCTTCGCAAAACTGACCGGATGAAAACAAAACATCGGCCCCAAGTTGGGGAGTAATCGGTTTTGTTATGGTAGTTCCGCAACCGCTGCTGTCTGAGGCCTTCATCGAAACCTGAAATGTTTGACCCGCAGAGGATATTGGAAAATAGAATTTTACATTTTTTGTGGTGAAGAGACGGTCATTGCCAAAATCCCAAATCCAGCGTTTGGCGATACTGTCGGGCGAAGATGTATTTTGGAACAAAACAGAATCCTTGGTACAAACCAAAGCGGGAAAGGAAAAATCAGAAGTAATGGTCTGAGAAGGATTGGCATAAATCCGCACATTTCTGGTGATGGTAGAAACCCCGCAACCTCCCTGACCCCTCAGAGTTAAGGAAACCGGATAGACCCCGGTATCAGGAAATTGCCTTGTTGCAATCGCCTGACCGGATGTAAGTCCGCCGGGAAAAACCCAACGATATACATAAATTCCTGCCGGATTTACCCTTGAAATAAAGCGGGTGGGTTTAGAGGGACATTGATCATCCGTTAAAAAATCCAGAGAAGGAAAGGGAGTAGTGGAATTCTGACTTACAACGACAACGGAATCGGAGCCATAAACTTCCTCTCCGCTTGGCCGGATCATTTTGTAATTGATGAAAATTTTTCCCGGTGATGAAGAGGCAACGATGGGCGGGGTGAAATTCCTTACACCTGCGGGCAGAATGCAATTGCCGGCAGGGAAGTTAATTCTGCCAACAGCGCCACCAAAAATAGAATACAAAAATGTGGATGAACCGTTTGAATTAAAAATGGGTTTAGACAATCCAAAAATCTGCGGGGATGCGCCTGCCAGTTGGCTGAATGTAAAATTGTTTTGAAAGGAGCTGCCAAAATTCAATAATACTACCTGTCCTGAAAATAATCCGCCGCCAAGGATTACCTTTCTCCCTCCATCTTCCATAATCGACATGGAGGAAATTGAAAAAACATTTGGAATCGCCAGTGTAGTAATGGTTGGATTCGGGTTGGCATAAGAATTTCCAAAGTTTAGGCGAACCAACCTCCCTCCGTTGTCCGAAATAAAACCGTAAGATCCGGTGCAATCACGGTACATCAAAACACTCATAAAAGGTAAAGCAGGTACTCCGCTCAGAGGAAAAACGGTTGGAGTTGCCGATAGCGAACTTCCAAATCTCAAAACCAGGACGGTTCCGGTCTGTTGATTGTATCCAAGCCCGAAAAAACTATTTCCTTCAGAAATGATGTCAATTCCATTACAAGAATTTAGACCTTGTATCTGAATTACTTGTGCAGTGGGAGGCTGGCTTAATCCATTGGCGAATGTAAACCGAATCATTTGTTCGGCTGTCGTCTTATTTACAGCAAATCCAAACCAAGTATTGCCTTGTTTGCGAAGTTTTATGCCGGAAGAATTCACAAGAATCCCTCCAAATGTACCCAAATTGGTGATAACCGGGGGACTCTGAACGCTGGTGTCAAAATCCATTCGGATAAGATTAGAAGCAGATGAGTAAAACCCGTAAAATTTACCACCTTCCTCAACTATATCTAAACCGATGTATGGCAACGGATTTGAACCCAATGCAATCTGGCTTATTGTAGGTGTTCTGCCCAAATCACCGCCGCAAAAATCCCATTGATATTGGGCATTGGACGGACCGAAATTGGTTCCCGAAAATGGCTGACCTGCGCAGACAGTATCCGGAAATAAGGCAAATGAACCGGGACAATTCTGTGCAATCGCCGAAAAACTATTGAAATTCAGCAGAATGGCAATCAATATGGTAAACCTTAAAAATAGTCGCATAAAAGGGGTTAAGAACTTCAAACATAGGGTATTCAAAAAGTTTAGCCAATATCCAAGATCCCGAATCCGGCAAATCCTTGTAAGAATTTGGTATTAGATTTTCAAAATATGGGATTTACAGGCCCCGGCTGTTCAGGCAACATTAATTCGGTTTAATTAAATTATTAATAATCAGTAGTTTAATTTGATATCTTTATTTTTTTGTCAAAGCCGGATGGTGTAGGAAATTTTCTCAATACCATGAACCATCCGGGCCACTACAGAAAGCTCTTTGGCCCAAGTCTCCGGTTACAAAATTTAAAAATACCATGTTAAACTCGCGCCACAGAAATAACAACAGCATCTTTCGGTTTTCATTTTCCCTTTCGGATTCACATGAAAAAATCCCTGAAAGGATTTCCTGAAGCCGGTATTTTTGCGGCAATCCGGCAGAACAAACATGACTAATCAATACCGAACCTTTGGTTGGCATGTTCTTTGAAAGAAATACCATTACCCGAATTTTCATTGAAATGGAAAATATGATTTTACACAAAGCCGCCACCCGCGGATTCGCTGACCACGGATGGCTGAAGTCGTACCATTCTTTCAGTTTTGCTCAATACTACAATCCCGAACGGATACATTTCGGGGTTTTGCGTGTGCTGAACGACGACTGGATTGCCGGTGGAATGGGCTTCGGAATGCACCCGCATGACAATATGGAAATCATTACCATTGGTCTGGAAGGTGCTTTGGAACATAAAGATTCTATGGGGAACACTGCCGTCATCCGGCAGGGCGACATCCAGGTAATGAGCGCCGGTACAGGCATTTACCACAGCGAATTCAACCACAATAAAGACAAAGAGACCAGGATTCTTCAGATTTGGGTTTTTCCGAACAAGAAAAATGTACAACCCAGATACGACCAAATCAGCCTCCGCCCCGAAGACCGCATAAACAAATTTCAGCAGATAATTTCGCCCCATCCAGGCGAGCCAGGTGTATGGATTCATCAGGATGCCTGGTTTTATCTGGGCCATTTTGAACAAGGACAAAAGACGGTTTACCATTTGAAAAAATCCGGGAATGGCCTGTATATTTTCATTATTTCGGGTCAGGTTGTGGCCAACGGACAAGTACTCAGTCCGCGGGACGGTTTGGGAATCCGGAACCTGGAAACCATTCAATTTGAAGCAACTACAGATACTGAAATCCTGCTGATGGACTTGCCCATGGCCATTTCATAGCCCAAACTTCTTCTTCCGGCAGAACTTATACTCATTGATTTAAGGGCCCGTTTTTAATGGTAATCTTACCTGCAACACAGCAGAATCTAAACAAATGGGTTTTGATAAGAAATTTAGGTCCTTTTTTGCTCCGTGATTCGGCGTTGGGTTTCTTTGATTTGTTGCTTTTTGTGGATGCTCTGCCTGGGAGGCGTGTATGCCTGGAGCTTCTTTGTGCCAATGATGGAAAAGCAACTGGGATTCTCTCATACCCAAACCCAACTGATTATTGGCTTCAATATTGGTTTTTTCGCCTTGGCCATGGTGTTTACAGGTCGGCTCGAAAAGCGCTTGGGACCGATTAAAATGGCCTTTTTTTCTGCTCTGTTCTTGTTTTCCGGATATAAACTGGCTGCCAATTCAGGCGGGGCTTTCCCGGTTGTTTTTGTTTGCGTCAGTCTGCTTACCGGAATTGGAATTGCATTTGGTTATGTCACCTGCCTGGTGGTGCCGGCAAAAAATTTTCCTGAGAGAAGAGGCTTGGCAGTCGGAATTTCGGTTGCCGGTTTTGGCGGCGGAGCCATAGTGCTTTCGCGAATGGCAAGCTATTTCATTCAGTCACAGCCCGGACTTGCTTTTCTGCCCCTTATAGACCAAATCGGGAATATCTATGGACTGTTGGGTTTATTGCTTTTTTCCGGCATCCGGTATCCGTTTGTTTCCGAACGGACTCCCTTGTTTGAAACGCCTGTTTCCCGAAGGGACAAAAGATTCCTTATTCTCTTTTTTATTTTGTTTTCAGTCAGTTTTGCAGGGCTTTTGATTTTGAGCAATCTCAAAACTTTGGTCATTAAAATTTCAGGCAATGAATCATTTGCAGTGTATGCCATATCTCTGTTTGCTGCAGGCAACATGTTGGGAAGAGTTTTTTGGGGTTGGTTTCTGGACTTCGCCGGACCCCGCCGGACCTTCACTGCTGCTATTCTGATTTTAGTTTTTTCACTTTTGGGCTTTGGTTTTGTTCAGGACCTGCGGATTGTAGAATTAATGATTTTCGGAATTGCCCTCGGTTATAGTTTTTGTTTTGTAACCATGCCATGGTTAACCCATCAGGTATATGGCCAGGAAAGGCTGGGAAGCATATACCCTTTGGTTTTTCTTGCATATGGTCTGGCAGGAATTCTGGGTCCGATTTTTTCGGGACTTTTGTTTGAATTTACAGGCTCTTTTCAATTTGGGGTCTATATCTCTGCCTCGGTTGCCTTATTGGGATTGATTGCCTTTGGGCTAAACAGAAAAGCATTGGTCGGTACAGGTTCGAAATAATGAATTTCCCCGGACCCGGGCCATAATTAAAACTTTGAAAATATTTTAACCCCTGATTTCAAATCTATTGTTTGATTCTTCAAATCGAATTCCTACTTTTGCAGCCCAATTTTGGAAACGAATAAGATATAGTCTTAATAAATGCCTACCATTCAGCAACTTGTACGAAAGGGTCGTGAAAAGCTGGCCTTCAAATCCAAGAGTCCGGCACTAGATTCTTGCCCTCAGAGAAGGGGTGTATGTACCCGTGTGTACACCACCACCCCAAAAAAGCCCAACTCAGCCATGCGAAAAGTGGCCCGTGTCAGGTTGACCAATCAAAAAGAGGTAAACGCTTACATTCCCGGAGAAGGACACAACCTTCAGGAGCACTCCATCGTACTGATTCGGGGTGGCAGGGTGAAAGATCTTCCGGGTGTGCGTTATCACATCGTAAGGGGTGCATTGGATACTGCCGGAGTAAAAGACCGCAAGCAGTCCCGTTCAAAATATGGCGCAAAGCGGCCTAAACCAGGTCAGCCAGCTGCAGCTGCAAAAGGTAAAAAATAAGACATTCATGTTCAAAAATTTACAAAATGCGTAAGTCAAAACCTAAAAAAAGATACCTGTTACCTGATCCTAAATTCAAGGATACTCTGGTAACCAAGTTTGTAAACAGCCTCATGCTGGATGGCAAAAAATCGAATGCATACAGTATTTTTTATGATGCATGCGATTTGGTCGCCAAAAAAACCCAGGAAGATGGTCTTGAAGTTTGGAAAAGAGCCCTCAACAACATTATGCCCAGTGTGGAAGTAAGAAGCCGCAGGGTCGGAGGTGCTACTTTTCAGGTGCCTTCTGAAGTAAGGCCGGCCAGAAAACTATCTGTTGGTATCAAGTGGATGATTTCCTACGCCCGCAAGAGAAGCGAGAAAACCATGACCGAAAGATTGGCGGGTGAAATCATCGCTGCTTCCAAAGGTGAAGGCGCTGCTGTAAAAAAGAAAGACGATACGCACCGGATGGCAGAAGCCAATAAAGCTTTCTCCCACTTCCGTTTTTAATTTAGAGAAATGGCAAGAGACTTACGATATACAAGAAACATCGGAATTGCTGCCCACATTGATGCCGGCAAGACTACCACCACCGAAAGAATTCTATACTATTCCGGTGTGAGCCATAAAATCGGGGAAGTACACGATGGTGCTGCTACCATGGACTGGATGGCGCAGGAGCAGGAAAGAGGAATTACCATCACCTCGGCTGCAACCACCGTAAACTGGAAATACCGCGATCAGAATTATCACATCAACATCATCGATACACCCGGCCACGTTGACTTTACCGTTGAGGTAAACCGCTCGCTCCGGGTTTTGGACGGCCTTGTGTTTTTATTTTCCGCTGTTGACGGTGTGGAGCCTCAATCGGAAACCAACTGGCGTTTGGCCAACAATTACAATGTTGCCCGCCTTGGATTTGTAAATAAAATGGATCGGGCCGGTGCCGATTTTCTTAATGTGTGCAAGCAGGTAAAGGAAATGCTCGGCAGCTATGCTGTGCCGCTTCAGTTGCCGATTGGTGCAGAAGAAAACTTCAAAGGCGTGGTAGACCTGGTGAATTTCAGGGGAATACGCTGGAATGAGCAAGACAAGGGGATGACTTTTGAGGTTATTCCCATTCCGGATGACATGTTGGAGGAAGCTACCGAATACCGTGAGAAATTGCTCGAGGCAGTAGCTGAATTCGATGACAAGCTGATGGAAAAGTATTTCGAAGATCCCAATTCCATCACCGAAGATGAAATTCTGGCCGCCCTTCGTGCCGCTACCATCAGCATGAAAATCGTACCCATGCTTTGCGGCTCTTCTTTCAAAAACAAGGGAGTGCAAACCATGTTGGATTATGTAATGGCCCTTCTCCCCTCTCCTCTCGATAAGGAAAGTATCAAAGGTACTGACCCCAGAACGGAGCAGGAGGTGGAAAGAAAGCCCACCACCACGGATCCTTTCTGCGCTTTGGCTTTCAAAATTGCTACTGATCCCTATGTTGGCCGACTGTGCTTCGTAAGGGCCTATTCGGGTGTGCTAGAATCCGGTTCTTATGTTCTGAACAACCGCTCAGAAAATAAAGAAAGGATTTCCCGAATATTTCAGATGCACGCCAATAAGCAAAACCAGATTGAAAGACTGGAGGCAGGCGATATTGGTGCTGTTGTAGGATTTAAAGATATCAAAACCGGCGACACGCTTTCTGCCGAAAATTCACCCATCGTTTTGGAATCTATGGTATTCCCCGATCCTGTTATCGGATATGCTATTGAGCCCAAGAAGACTGCAGATCAGGACAATTTCTCCAAAGCAATTGGCAAGCTGATTGAAGAAGACCCTACTTTGAAAGTAGAGTCGAATGAAGAAACCGGACAGACCATTATCCGCGGAATGGGTGAGCTTCACCTGGAAATTATCATCGACAGGATGAGAAGAGAATTCAATGTAGAGGTCAATCAGGGTGCTCCTCAGGTGGCTTACAAAGAGGCTCTTACCAAAAAGGCTACCCATCGGGAGGTTTACAAAAAGCAAACCGGTGGTAGAGGTAAATTTGCCGATATCAGTTTCGATATCGAACCTCGTGAAGACGGAAAACCAGGCCTGGAGTTTGTAAATGATATCGTAGGTGGTGTAATTCCAAAAGAATTTATCCCATCGGTACAGAAAGGATTTGACGACTCTATGAAAAACGGCTCGCTTGCGGGATATCCGATTGATTCCATGCGGGTTCGCCTTTTCCATGGTTCTTACCACGATGTGGATTCAGATTCCCTTTCTTTCGAAATGGCAGCCCGTTTGGGCTTCAAAGAAGCGGCAAGACTGGCCGGTCCCAAGTTGATGGAGCCGATAATGGCCGTTGAAGTGGTAACTCCGGATGAATATACAGGGCCGATTACCGGTGACCTGAACCGCAGAAGGGGTATGATGAAGGGGATGGACACAAAAGCTGGTTCTCAGGTTATCAAAGCCGATGTTCCGCTTTCTGAATTGTTTGGATATGTTACAGATTTGAGGACCATGTCTTCCGGTCGTGCAACAGCCAACCTCACTTTCTCTCATTACGAATTTGTTCCTCAAAACCTTGCCGAAGGCATCATTTCCAAAGCCAAAGGTGTTACAGCTTAAGATGTTGAAATCATGAATCAGAAAATCAGAATAAAATTAAAGTCATTTGATCACAACCTGGTAGATAAGTCTTCTGAAAAGATTGTCAGGGCGGTGAAGGCTACAGGAGCCATTGTCAGCGGGCCTATTCCTTTGCCTACCGAGAAGGAAATTTTTACCGTACTCAGGTCTCCTCACGTGAACAAGAAATCAAGAGATCAGTATCAGCTCTGCACCTACAAGAGGTTGGTGGATATTTATTCTACCAGTTCCAAAACGGTGGATGCTCTGATGAAACTTGAACTTCCTTCTGGTGTGGAGGTGGAAATTAAGGTATAAAGAGCCTCAATGTTTTTTTTGCCATCCTCAAAAGGGATGGCTTTTTTTTGCCCTTGGGTTTGGGCAATAGGCTGGCAATAAAAAATCAATGGAATCATCTGCCCGGCCGGCGGGTCAGGTTCCGCTCATCCACTGATGGGCGCGGATGAGAATAAGCCACTCTTGCGCCCACTTGCAGGGGTGTTTCAGCAATTCAGCTTTCCCCGAGGGCCATTTTTCCTGATCAAAGAATTCGTTCCAAATGCTGTCGGCCGCAACCGATTCCAGCCAGGGTATTGCTTTTTCAGATTCAAGCCAATGGCCAAAAGGCAAACCGAAGCCCCTCTTTTTCCTTTCTGTAAATGCCCGGCCTGCAAAGGGGACCAATTCTTTTTTCAAAAGCCATTTTCGCCCGTGTTTGATTCTTTCCGCAGCGGGTATCGAT
>CANHCT010000047.1 GCA_947459175.1 Hymenobacteraceae bacterium | reverse complement strand
TGGCCTCGTACCAGCCTTCATACAGGCCGGAAAGGTTGTTGCCGTTGTAGGCATTGAAATCCACCTGAACCAGTACCTCGCCGGGTCGGGTCAGTTTTTTGTTTTTCACCGAATCGTTGGCAATTACTGCATCAGCCGATAGGTTTGTCCATGCAGAAAAGAAATAATCACCGGGCAAATCCAGCGAAACCGTCGGAGCAAAAGTGTACACAGATGAAGACCCGGATGTCAGGGTTCCGGTGAAGGTTTCAGTCACCACGGGCTGGTTGTTTACCTGGTAGTTTAGCGTGAAACCTGACTGTGCGTTGGATCCGAAATTGGATACCCGAACCTTTACATTCAGGCTGGGCGGCCCGCCGCAGTTGCCGCTCGGAAAGATTATTTCCTGAACACTCAAATCGTTGGCAGGGGGCACAGTCAGAGAAATATCGTCAATGAGTATATCGTAGTCTATGAGATCGTCAAAAGTTCCTTCTGTGGCATAGAAAGCCAGGATTACATTTTGACCCGCAAATCCCAGGGGAACGGCCTTCTCGGTCAGGACATTGGTAAGCCCGGACGCAAGGGTATAGGCCTGAACTTGTACCCAGGACTGGCCGCAATTGGTACTGGCTTTTACAATCAGCGAATCGTCGGTGCCCATAGAGGCAATACCCACACCGGAGGCGGTGGTGACCGCAATTTTAAACTTCAGAATCTGCCCGGATTCGGGAGAAAAGGGAGGACTCAGCATCCACTCCCGCTTGGCGGCAGCAATCATGGTCACTCTGGCGGCCTCAGAACCAAAGGCTGTATTCTGAGCTGCTGAGCTAACAGTCCAGGAAGAAAAAGTCCCGGTTGGGTTCAATCCGGCTTGCTCCCTCCATCCGGGGAATAATGCGCTGAGGTTTCCACCATTGAAGGCTGTGAAGTTAACAGGAGCAAAATTGGGGCCCGGTCTTACAAAGGACTGGTTGCGGATGGAATCGTTTTGGGTATTGGCATCGCCGGTCAGTTTGGTCCAGGCCGAAATCTGGTAGTTGCCGGGAGCGGAGAAAGAAGCCGGTACAGAAAAGGTGAATACAGAGCTGGAGCCTGCTGAAAGGGACTGGCTAAAGGTTTCTTCCACAGGGCTTTGTCCGCTTATCTGGTATCCCAGGACAAAACTGCTTTGGGGCTGGGTGCCATTATTCAACACCCTAATCCGCACTGAATACGGATTGCTCGCTCCGCAGGCAACATCAGGCAGGAGAATGCTCTGCATGGCAAGATCATTGGGCGAGGGAACCAGTACCTCCACATCGTCGATGTGTACATCATAATCGTTCAGATCATCCACCGAGCCCTCGCTGGCATAAAACCCGATGCGTATGGCTTGTCCGGCAAAACTGCCCAGTGAGAGGGATTCTTGTGTCAGATTCAGGTTGGGCGGATTGGCACGGGTGTAGGTTTTCAGGTTGGTCCAGGATTGACCGCAATTGGTGGTCACCCGCACAATCAGGGAGTCATCTGAGCCCATGGAATCAGGCGTGATGGCTGCAAAATTGGTGAGGGCTACTTTATACTTTAGAAAGGAATTGGAAAGTGGCACTACGGGCTGGCTCTGAATCCAGTCTTTTTTAGAACCGGTAAAGAGGTTGATTTTGGCGGTGGTGCTCCCAAGGAAGGTGGTTTGTGTTGCATTCGAATTCAGCCATCCTGAAGTAGTACCGGCCGGAATCAGGCCAATGGCTTCCGACCATCCGGCAAAAAGGGTACTCAGGTTAGCCCCTGTAAATCCTTCAAAAGTCACCGGGTTGAATCCGTTCCCGGGTCTGCGGAGAATAACATTTTTCACCGAATCATTGGCAATATTGGCATCAGCCGGCAAAGAGGTCCAGGCCGACAGGTTATAGGTGCCGGGATTGGGCAAATCTACAGGAGCAGAAAAGGTCAGCTCAAGCGATTGACCCGGATTGATGTTTTGGCTGAATACCTGATTGACAGGCGGAAGTGCGGCCAACTGATAGTTCAGGGGAATGGAAGTCTGCGCTTCGGTACCATTGTTGAAAACCCGGACCTTCAGATTAAAAGAGGCAGGGGACCCGCAATCCTGAGCAGGAACCAATACCGTTTGCAAGGCAAGGTCTTTGGGGGTGGGTGTCATCACTTCCACATTGTCGATGTGTACATCGTAATCATTGAGGTCATCCACGGCCCCTTCACTGCCATAGAATCCGATGCGGATATTTTGTCCTGAAAAACCATCCAGAGAAACGATTTCCTGCGTCAGGTTCAGGTTGGGTTGATTGGCACGGGTGTAGGTTTTCAGATTGGTCCAGGATTGGCCGCAGTTGGTGGTCACCCGCACAATCAGGGAGTCATCGGATCCCATGGAATCGGGGGTGATGGCAGAGAAATTGGTCAGTGCCACCCTGTATTTCAATACCGAAGCGGGGGGAGGAATTACCGGCTGGCTCAGAATCCAGTCTTTCTTGGTGCCGGTAAAGAGGTTGATTTTGGCGGTAGTGCTTCCAAAGAAGGTGGTTTGGGTTGCATTGGAATTCAGCCAGGCAGAAGTTGTTCCTCCGGGAATCAGGCCGGTGGCCTCTGACCATCCCGGGAAAAGGGTGCTGAGGTTTCCCCCTGTAAATCCTTCGAAAGTGACAGGATTGAAACCGTTTCCGGATCTCCGGAGGACAACATTTTTCACCGAATCGTTGGCGGGATTGGCATCACCGGGCAGGGAGGTCCAAACCGAAAGATTGTAGTTTCCGGGATTGGGCAAACTTACCGGAGTGGCAAAGGTCAGTTCCAGGGTCTGGCCCGGATTGATGGTCTGGCTGAATACCTGATTGACAGGCGGAAGCGCTGCCAACTGATAGTTCAGTGGAATGGAATTTTGAACCTCAGTACCGCTGTTTATTACCCGCACCTTCAGATTAAATCCCGAAGGAACCCCGCAATCCTGATTGGGGACCAAAACAGTCTGAAGGGCAAGGTCTTTTGGAGATGGAGTCAGCACTTCAATGTCATCGATGTGCAAGTCGTAATCGTTGATATCGTTCACAACCCCTTCGGTAGCAAAAAAGCCGACAAGGACAGGGAGGCCGGTAAAGGGTGTAAGGGAGGCTATATGGCTTGAAAGGGAATTGGTAGGGGCTGAAGCCGCGGTTACAGCATATATTCTCACCCAGGAAGTTCCGCAATTGGTGGAAACTTTAACCACCAGTGAATCGTCGGATCCCATGGCATCTGCTGCCCCTGTACCCAAATCCGTAACCGCCAGCCTGAATCGCACAATCGAACCGGGTCGGGCAATAAATGGCCGGCTGATAATCCAATCTTTTTTGATGCTGCCAACCAGATTAATCCGGGCCGTAGCAGAGCCTAAAAAATTAGTTTGAGCCACTGAAGAAGCTGTCCAGGTTGAAGTGGTCCCTGTGGCATTTAATCCGGTGGCCTCTCTCCAGTCGGGATACAGGGTAGTGAGATTGCCGCCGGTAAATCCGGTAAAATTTACAGGCAAAAAGGAGGTGTCCCGCCTGGTCAACACTACTTTTAAGGTATCATTTGCCCGGTTGGAATCCACTGCCTGATTGGTCCAGGCAGAAAGATTGTATGTGCCCTGATTCGGGAAATTTAATGGATCGGAAAAGGTAAGATTTAAACTTGCTCCGGGGACGATGCTTTGGCTGAATGTCTGAGAAACCGGGGTCTGCCCGTTCAGCGAGTAGGCCGCAGTGATGGAGTTTTGGGTGCTGCTTCCGTTGTTTAAAACTTTGATTGTAAGCGGTGCAGTGAACCCGGGTCCGCATATGCCGGGAAGGTTTACAATTTCGCTGGCGCTCAGGTCATTTGCCAGAGGTACCATTACTTCAATGTCATCTACATGCACATCATAATCGTTGAGATCGTTTACGGTCCCTTCTGAGCCATAGAAACCCAGAATGATATTTTGGCCGGCATAGGCAGATAGCGATATCAGCTGTCCGGAAAGGAGATGACTGGGAGGATTCAAACGGGTATAGGTTCTGAGGTTTGTCCAGCTGACACCACAATTGGTTGAAAGCTTCACAATCACAGAATCGTCTGATCCCATGGAATCAATTCCGGTGGCACTGAAATCGGTAAGGGCCATTTTAAATTTCAATACCGAATTGGAAAACGGAACCACAGGCGGGCTGATGATCCAGTCTTTTTTGATATTAGAAAAAAGATTGATTTTGGCTGTTGTACTTCCCAGGAAAGTGGTTTGTGCTGCGTTGGAATTCAGCCAGCCGGAGGTTATGCCGGTGGGATTGAGGCCCGTAGCCTCGCTCCATCCCGGAAAAACAGTAGTCAGATTTCCTCCCGTAAAACCGGTAAAGGAAACTTTAGCCAGGTTGTTTCCGCTTCTGAAGAAAATTCTGTTCAGGGTAGAGTCATTGGCCATTTGCTGATCTAATGTAAGGGATGTCCAGGCATCAAAGCGGTAGCTTCCGCCGGCAGGTGCCACAAAGGGCGTCGTAAAAACCAGACCAAAAGTGTCTCCGGGGTTAAGGGTTCCCGTAAAATTCTGTGTGACAGGGGTTCCCAGATTTACCCGGTAAGAGACCGGAAAATTAGACTGCGCCTGCGTTCCGAAATTCCGGATGCGTACCCGTACCTGAAAGGAGGCAGGCAGGCCGCAGCGTGCAGACGGGGCACTGATTTGATTAACGCCGACATTGGTGGTATTCTGAGCAAATCCAATCTCATAAAAAGAGAAAGACATCAGGAACAGAAAAAAATGAAGCAGAATATTTTGTTTCATATCGATTTGACTTTATCGGGTCAAAAAAAGGTAATTTTTCCATTTTCTTTTTAAAACTGTAAGAAAAGTCAATTGCCGGAATGCCATACTCAGCCCTTAGTTTGGCCATTTTTGCTAAACTTTATGCTCCTAAAAATTCAACAAAAAATGCAGAAGGAGAAAATGGACAATCACTAATTTTTTAAATTTTAAGTATTTGATTTATAATATTTTAAAAATTTTCTATAAAAAAATACCTTTCGATTACAACCCGGAGCAGGCTTATATCATTCAGGTATTTGTTGAATCTTTATACTTTAAAATTAAACAAAATGACGAAATCATTCATTCTCAAAATTGCCCTGCTTACTTTGCTCGGCTTTAATGCTTTCAGGGCTTTGGCCCAGACAGCCCGTGTTCAGATTGTGCACAATTCGCCCAATGCTCCGGCAGTGGACATCTTCCTGAACAACTCCAAAATATTATCGAATGTCCCTTTCAGGGCGGCTTCTCCTTTTATCGATGCCCCGGCGGGTGTTCAGTTTCAGGTGAGAATTAAGGCGGCTTCAGCTTCAACTGATACTTCCAATCCTGCTTTTTTCAGGCGCTACACCCTGGAGGCCAATAAAGGATACTACCTCATTGCAAACGGAAATTTGGGTCTGCCGGGCGGAAATTATGCCCCCAATCCAAATGGAATTTCAACCGGTTTCGATGTAACCGTGATCGGCGATGCAAGAGAAACTGCTCAAAATGCAGCCAATGTGGACCTTCGTGTTTTCCATGGAGTAACCGATGCACCTACTGTTGACATTAAAGCCCAGGGAGTTGGAACATTGGTAGACAACGCACCTTTCCGTGGTTCTTCTCCTTACCTGGCTGTTCCTGCTGCCGATTATACCATTCAAATTTCTCCGGCCTCAGGTTCCCCCAATCTTTTGGCATATCGGGCAGGCATTTCTTCTTTGGCCGGATCAACAGCCTTGGTTTTGGCTTCCGGATATTTTAACCCTGCAGCCAATACTACCGGCGGCAATGCCGGTCCCGGTTTCGGACTTTGGGCCTTCACCCCCGGCGGTCAGGCCATTCAATTGCCGAAAGCCGTGAGCAGAACCCAAATCATTCACAATTCTGCCAATGCACCCTCAGTGGATATTTTCGTAAATGGGCAGAAGGCAGTTCCCAATCTGGCCTTCCGGAATGCAACTCCTTTTGTAAGTCTGGATGCAGGTGTACCTCTCACCGTTTCCATCAAAGGGGCTTCAGCCAGCAACGATACCAGCAACCCTGTTTTCAGAAGGGTATATGAATTATCAGGCACCGATGGATACTATTTGGTTGCCAACGGAAATCTTGCATTACCCAATGGAACTTATGCCCCCAATCCCAATGGAATTTCGACAGGATTTGACATTACCGTAATTTCCGGTGCCAAAGAAACTTCAGCGGCAGGAAGCAATGTGGAGCTGAGAATTATGCACAGCGTGACCGATGCACCTGCTGTTGATATTAAAGCTCAGGGCGTCGGAACATTGGTAGACAACGCACCGTACAGAGCATTTGCCAACTACATTCCGGTTCCGGCCGCCAGCTACACCATTCAAATCGCACCGGCTTCCGGTTCACCCAATCTTCTGGCTTACAAAGCACCCTTAACCGGGCTGGCAGGATCTACAGCTCTGGTTTTGGCTTCCGGATATTTCAACCCTGCAGCCAATACTACCGGTGGCAATGCCGGTCCCGGTTTCGGATTGTGGGCCTTCACTCCCGGCGGCCAGGCCATTCAGCTTCCCAAAGCGATATCAAGGGTGCAGGTGGTGCACAATTCTGCCAGCGCCCCAACTGTTGATGTGTTTATCAACGGGGCCAAAGCCGTCCCCGGTCTTCAGTTCAGAAAAGCAACTCCCTTTGTCAGCCTGGATGCCGGTGTACCGCTTACCGTTGCCCTGAAAGGTGCCTCTGCCGGAAACGACACCAGCAATCCCGCTTTCAAAAAGGTGTATGAACTGGCCGGAGATCAAAGTTACACCCTGGTGGCCACCGGCCTGCTCAGTACTGCAGGATATGCAACCAACCCGGAAGGCAGAAACCGTAATTTTGATATCACCGTAATGCCCGGAGCCAGAGAAATTTCTGCTACCGCTACCTCCGACAACAATGCGGATGTGAGGGTATTGCATGCCTGCACCGATGCTCCGAAGGTAGATGTGCGTGTACAGGGCGGACCAACCTTGGTAAACAATGCCGGCTTCCGTGATTTTACTCCTTACCTCTCGGCACCCAACCAAAATCTGGTTCTGGAAGTAACCGATTCTACACAATCTGCTGTAGTGGCTGCTTACACTGCTCCCCTTTCAGCCTTTAGCGATAGTGCCATTGTGGTAATGGCCTCCGGTTTCCTCAATCCTGCTGCCAACCAAAACGGACCTGCATTCGGATTGCTGGCCGTTACCCGCTCCGGAAATGCCATTCTCCTCCCCATTTTTACATCTGTGGTAAAATCTCTTTTGCAGAACGGATTTACCCTGTATCCCAATCCTTCTGCCGGCCGCTTTGTGATTCAATCTGAAAGAGGCGACAAAATCACCGCTGCCGAGGCTGTAGCAATGGATGGAAAAACGATTTCTATGAATATCAATCCGATCTCATCATCGGATTCAGGTGTGGAAGTGTCCGGTAATTTGAAGTCCGGATTGTATATGCTGAAAACCAGAACCGCAAGCGGCGAGTGGTTTGCTTCGAAGATCATGGTGGATTAAGCCTTGAATAGTTCGTCAGATTATCAAGTAATCTGAACTGTAGGCCCCGGAGTCTTTTTGATTCCGGGGTTTTTTTATTTTTTTGAAATCCTTTTCATAAAATTTATGATCCACCTTCAGCCCCATTTGGAAAACAATCTGGTAAGCCTGAGGCCTTTATCCGAAAGTGATTTCGAATCTTTGTATGCCCTGGCTTCAGACCCGGAGGTGTGGGCCCAGCATCCAACCCCCAACCGCTACCAAAGGCCGGTTTTTGAAAATTATTTTAAAGGTGCCATGGAATCGGGAGGGGCATTCCTGATTTCCGAAAAGGCAGGCGGTTTTCCCATTGGCTGCTCCCGATTTTATGAATATGACCCTCAGAAAAGGAAAATTGCCATCGGATACACCTTTTTTGGCAAAGCATGGTGGGGCGGAAAAATCAATCCCATGGTAAAGAAACTGATGCTGGATTACATCTTTCAGTTTGTGGAAAGCGTTCATTTTCATGTGGGTTCAGCAAACCGGCGCTCCCAGATTGCCATAGAAAGACTGGGCGCCGTTAAACTGACCGAGCAGGAAATGGCCTATTACGGCGAAAGCGCCAACCTCAATTTCATTTACGAAATCCAAAAGACGGATTGGATTCGGGCCGCCGGTCAACTCAGGGATTGAGGGCTGCCCTGCGCCAGGCTTCTGCCATTTCGGCTTTGCCATGGAATTTTTCGTATTCGGCCCTCAGGCTGCATCCCGAATTCCACACATTTTTTATAAAGTCCGAATAGTAGGCATTGGCAGAGGCCGGTCCCCAATTCGCAGGGATTTCTGGTGAAAAGCGAATCAAGGCTGCAGGGATGTAGTTTTTTTCCGCCTCAGCCGGAATCAGTTTCATGAAAAATCCGGCCGGAATTACCGTATAGCCTGCCGGTATGCGGACCTCTTCATTCCGGTAATATTCCATGCCCAGGTAAACCGGCCGCTTTTTCAATTGTGTAATCAATACCCTGGACATCAGATTCTGGTAGGCTTCTTCCAAAGCATTGGCCTGATGGGGTTTGTTTTCTTCAAAGGGCTGAAGCAGAGCCAGAAAGGTCTCCAATTCATTTTCGGCTCCGCTGAAAATTTCTTTGTCCAGAATCACGGCTTGTCCCCTGAGGTACCAGGAGCGACGCATCAATTCTTTGTCCAGCACCATCAGATTTTGATATTTTCCTTCTGCCATCCTCAGGTAGTAATACGGGGTAATCAAAAAATCCCATTGCTGTGTGAAAATCAGCGAATTGGGCTCTACCGAATCCAGTGAAGCCTGGGTGTATTGCTCAAAAAACCTCGTTTTACTTTGGTCTGATTTTGAAAAATTCAAACCAAAAGCCAGGGCAGGAAAGAGCAACAAGCCGGGGGCAAGCCGGGACAGCTTCCATTGGTCCAGCATCCTTTTCATACCGAAGGCCATAAAAAAGGCCATGGCAGCCATCGCCAGCAAAAAGTAGGGCTCCAGGTCCTTGATGTCGTATTGAATTACATATAAAATATTGACCATCATGCCGATAAATAAGGCAATGGCCATCCCTCTCACCATTCTGAATCCATAGGAGAATCCCAAAACCATCAGGACCGGACCCATCAGGGCCCATTCGGAGGGAATGGCTTTCAAAAATTTTCCCAGATTCCGGGCGGCAACTTTGCTTCCTGCCATAATCCAGGTTCGGTATTGCTGCCCGCTCAGGTGTCTTTCAAAAGTAGTCCAGTCGTGGATGTTGCCCCAGCTCAGAACGGGCTGGGCCTGAGCCCGGTAGTACAGGAAGCCATACATGAGCAGCAGCACACCGGCACCGGAAAGGGCGGGCAAAAGCAATGCCTGAAAAGCAGTTTTGGCCAAACCATTTTTTTGAAAATACAGGAACCCTGCCAGGGGCAGGACCATCAGGGTGGTCATGTGGTTAGAAAATCCGAGGGCCAGAAAGACCGAAGCCAGTACCCAGCTTTTGCGGGTATTTTTCTCCCATGCCGAAAATAAGGAAACGAGCATGAGCGACAGCAAGAGGATATGCAGGCTGTATACCTCTGCAGAGGTAGCCTGGGCCCAAACCGTCAGGGTGAAGCCGAAAAAAAGCCCTGAAGACAGCGAAATCCAGAAGGCCTCGGCCGGAAGACAAAGGGGACGGGGTTTTTCTTCTTTCTTTTTTTTGGGTGCCGATACCGGCGGATTGAAGGTTAAAAGTCTGAATATCAAATGGGTAAAAATCCCGGTTCCTGCAGCTGTCCAAAGGCCCGAAAGCCAGTTCGATTGCACAATGGGCCTGTCGAAGAGGGGGATTTTCAGAAACAAATAACCCAAAATGGTAAAGAGCGGATAACCTGTAGGATGGCTGATGCCCAGGGTATACTGCGCCGCAGCCAGTTCGCCGCAGTCGATGTGCAGCATGGTAGGCGCCAGGGTGATGCTGTACACAACCAGCAAAACCAGAAAGGCGGATATTCCGGAAGTTTCAGCCCGGTAAGGAGATGAAATTTGCATAATGATTAAGAGGCGTAAACCTAAATCAAAATGCCCGGAATTGTAAACGGGTCTGTGCAGGAATTTGTGTTTACAGTAGCAGGATAATATCCTTTCTTTGCCTCCATGAATCGCCCTGTTCAAAGTCAGGAGGAAATATGGGAACGGGAGCTGGAACAGTTCGGACTTTTTTTGCAATTGGAGAAAGCAGCTTCCGAACATACGCGCTCTGCCTACATCCACGATGTGGGTCTGCTTCGGCGTTTTTTCCATGACCAGGGAATGGAACTCAGCCCTTACGAAACCGGAAAGGAACACCTGGAGTCTTTCCTGCGGCTTCTTGGCGAAACCGGCATTGCAGCCCGCAGCCAGGCCCGGATATTGTCCGGTCTGAAAGCTTTTTTTCATTATCTGGTTTACGAAGAAAAAATAGAAAGCAGTCCGGCCCTGCTGCTTCAGGGTCCGGTGCTGCCAAGGAAACTCCCCTCCTTTCTGGAGGTGTTTGAAATTGAAAAAATATTGGAGACAGCCGAATCGGACCCGGTGAACGGCCTCAGAGACAAAATGATTGTGGAATTGCTGTATGGTTGCGGCCTCCGCGTTTCAGAGTTGGGGCACCTCCTTATTTCACAATGTTATTTCGAAGCCGGATTTATCCGTGTAATCGGCAAGGCAGACAAGGAGAGGCTGGTGCCCATTGGGGAGGAAGCCATATCCGCAACCAAATTGTACCTGCAGAATGTGAGAAGCCACGCCAAAATCCATCCTGCCTTTTCAGATTATTTGCTGCTGAACCACCGCGGCAAAAACCTGAGCCGGATTTCTATATTTAAAATTGTGGTAAGGCTGGGACAAATGGCAGGAATAAAGAAAAAAATAAGCCCGCACACCTTCCGTCATTCTTTTGCTACGCATTTACTCGAAGGCGGTGCAGATTTGCGGATGATTCAGGAAATGCTGGGGCACGAGTCCATCACCACCACCGAAATTTACACCCACCTGGATATGGGATACCTCAGCCAGGTCATCACCGAGTTTCACCCCAGAGCCGCAAAATCCAGATGAAAAAAAGCCTGTTGCCATTCCTTGCCTGTCCGGTTTGCCGGCAACCGCTTGAAATACAGATTATTGAAGAAAAAGGCGAGGACATAATTTCGGCAGTTTTTTTCTCTCCGGCCGGATTTATCTTTCCCCTTACCTCCGGAATCCCCAGACTGCTGGTGGAGTCATTTCTGGATTATGAGACCGAAATGCGTTCCTTTCTTCCCGATTTTGAAGAGCGAAAATCGTTTTTGCTTCAAAATTTCGGGGGACTGATTGCCCATTGCCTGAAAAAGAACCGCCGGACCAAGGCCAGCTTTTCTTTTGAATGGAGTCTGCTCGATCACCAAAACGATAAAATATGGCACGAAAACCGGGATGAAATGGTGCAGACCTTTTACAGGGAGACAGGGTTTTCGCAGGGCAGCCTGCAGGGCAAAGTGGTTTTGGATGCCGGTTGCGGCCATGGGGTGCTCTCGCATCTGATTTGGAAGGAAGGAGCCGGTTTGGTCATCGGCATGGATCTGGGGCCGGTTGTTGATACTGCGTCTAAGCATTACGGCTCCGAATTTGTCCACTTTGTTCAGGCAGATGTACTCTTTCCTCCGCTGAAGCCGGCCGGTTTTCAATTGCTGCATTCTTCAGGTGTCATCCACCACATGCCCAATACCGAACTGGCATTTTCCCGACTTGCGCCTCTCACAGCCCCGGGTGGCCGCTTTTGCATATGGCTTTATCATCCCATTCCTTCACGGGTGCATACCCTTTTCAGAAAACTGCGGTCCGTTACCCATACCTGGCCGATTCGTTTTCAATATTGGTTTTACAGGCTTTTTATCCTTCCCCCCGCCTTGCTCTGGCACAGGGCCAGGGGCAAAAAAATTACAGTAAACGAAATGATGATTGACCTGATGGATGCATTGTCCTGTGAATTCCGTTGGGAACATCAACCCGATGAAACAACTGTCTGGTATGGGCATGCCGGCTTTGAAAACTGGCAACTCAGCTCACGCAACCATTTTGGATTTTCTGTATTTGCAGACCGAAAAACTGAACCTGATTGAAAAAACAACTCAATTTTGCCGATATCGCTGAACCATGAAAATTGCAGATATTCTATCTTATTTTGATGCCTGGGCACCTCCCTCACTGGCAGAAGACTACGACAATGTGGGCCTGCTTGTGGGAAAAAAGGATGCTCCGGTGAGTAAAGTCCTGATTTCGCTGGATGCCACGGAAGAAGTAGTAGCCGAGGCGGAATCTCTGGGCTGTGAATTGATTGTGAGCCACCATCCTATCCTGTTCAGGGGTTTGAAGCGATTGAATGGTCAAAACTATGTGGCCCGCACTGTAGAATCGGCCATTCGAAAAAATATAGGCCTGCTGGCAGTGCATACCAATCTGGATGCCGTTCATACAGGGGTAAACCGCAAAATGGCAGAAAGGCTGAATCTTGGAAATCTGCAGATTCTCAGAAAAGCCAAAAGCAAGCTGCTGCAGCTTACCTTTTTTGTGCCCTCCGAAAACCGGGCAGCTGTTCTGAATGCGGTTCATGATGCCGGGGCCGGTCAGATCGGGCATTACAGCCAATGCGGATTTTTCAGCGAGGGAACCGGGCAATTTTTTCCTGATGCAGAAGCAAATCCAAAATTGGGAATCCGGGGCCGGTTAGAGACCGTACAGGAGTCCCGGGTGGAGGTTATTCTGCCTGTGCATTTGAAAGGCAAAGTTTTACAGGCTTTGCAGGAACATCATCCATATGAGGAGGTTCCCTATTTCTTTCATTTACTGGAAAATGAGTGGCAGGATGCAGGGGCAGGCATGCTGGGCGAACTGCCGGATGCATTGGAGAAAGAAGACTTTATCCGCCTGGTAAAACAACAATTTGGTCTGCAAATGGTCCGTTTTACAAAAACAGCAGGGAGGGAAATCAGGAAAGTTGCCCTGTGCGGCGGGTCAGGGTTTTTTCTTTTGGGCGATGCCCTGTCTGCTGGTGCCGATGCCTTTTTGACGGCAGACATAAAATACCACGAATTTTTTGATGCGGAAGGCCGCCTCCTCCTTATGGATCTGGGCCATTTTGAGTCGGAACAATTCACATCTGAGTTGATTTTTGAGAAGATGTCAATTGATTTTCCTAATATTGCGGTCCTTTTGTCAAAAACAAAGACAAATCCGGTTTTTTACGCTTAAATACAATTCATGGAAACTACTGTTTCACAAAAATTAGACACACTTCTTGCTCTTCAAAAGATTGATTCTCAAATAGATGAGTTAATTCAAATCCGCGGTGACCTGCCGGAAGAAGTTAGGGACCTGGAAGATGAGATTGCCGGATACGAAACCCGTATCGGAAAAATCAAGGCCGATATTGAAGAAGGAAACCGGGAGGTGCTTCAGATGAAACAGGGAATAAAGGATTCTGAAAAGCTCATCAAGAAATATCAGGAGCAGCAAAACAATGTCCGCAACAACCGTGAGTTTGAGGCCATTGCCAAAGAAATCGAATCTCAGGAGCTGGATATAAAGCTCTTCGAAAAGAAGATAAAAGAGGTTCTTTTTCAGATGGAGGCAAAAAACGGCGAAATCCTAAATATTGAAGAAAACCTGAACAAGCGCAAAGAAGACCTCGAAGCCAAGAAAGTAGAACTGGATCAGATTATTGCCGAAAGCACCGAGGACGAAAAGAAATTACAAGTCCAAAGGGAAGAGGCCGTGAAAAAAATTGAGGACCGCCTCATGTACAGCTACAACAGGATTCGTCAAAATTCTGTCAACGGCCTGGCTGTGGTGATGGTAAAGCGCGGAGCCTGCGGCGGCTGCTTCAACCTGGTTCCGCCTCAGCGACAAGCAGACATCCGGGAAAAGAAAAAAATCATCGTTTGCGAACATTGCGGCAGGGTTTTAGCCGATGTGGAAGTGGTGGAAGAGCCGGTTACCAGCGGCCGTTCAAGAGGATAATTTCAACCAAAGGGTAGGACGGGAATTATTCCCGAATTAAAAAAACCTTAATCCTTGATTCAGGGGTTCGGCTTAGTTTGATTTCTAAATTGATTGAACTTTTTTTAAACTTTAATTCATATTATTAACTTAAAATGATAGTACTTTCACTTGGGCGCTTATTCAATGCCAGAGGCATTGGTAAGCCATATGGATTTCTTGTGAAAAATGGTTTTACGCCCACTACAGCCACCAAATTAGTAAGCGGAAACGTAGAGTATTTGCGATTGGAATACATTGACAAACTCGCCAATCTGCTGAATTGTACACCCAATGACATGTTTGAATGGACGCCGGACTCAGAAGCGGATGACAGACCCGATCACCCGCTTCAGGTACTGAAAAGAGGGGTAGACATCAATCTCGCAGAAACTTTGAGAAATCTTCCTTATCAAAGAATAAAAGAGCTTGGAGATATCATCCACAGCATGAAGTAAATAAAGAATCCCTTTAAAATTATTGCCATTCAGAACCGGATGAATTATTCCGATTCTGAATGGCTTTTTTATTAAATATTAATGATACCATATATTTTCAATAGAAATCTGCCCCATATAACCCAAGTTGCAGCTATCGGTCTACACTTTCTTTCTGAATCTGTGTTAGATTTTTTCCACAGTAGGGCTGTGCGCTACAGATTTTCAAGTACAAGTCATATTGCAGTATATTTCAACCAGTCGATAGTATTCATCGATGAGCCCGGTAAGGGGATTCTTCCGGCAGAAAGACTTGAAATACATAGGCCACAAATCACTGATAAACAAGCCTATCCACCAAAAGCCCCTGAGTCCCTACAAAAGCCCTTCAGAAAAATGAGGACCTTATTTTCAGTAGGTTATGAATTCAACACCAACAAAAAAGGCAGAATTCCCGAAATATTACAGCAGATTCTTCGAAAATTATAAAATTCTGAAGGCGGGAGCTGCAACTTGGGTTAAGAGATCTCCCCGGGTAAGAGTAATAGCTTTCATCTCATATTTCTGCTGCATCTACTCCTAAAGGTTCGGGTAGTATTGGACTTCGTTTAGTTGTGCAAACTCGTCCACCTTTAGTGAGCCTCATGTAATTTCTGTTCGTCAGACCGAGACTTTGTCCAGGGCTTCTTTCAGATTCCACCGCACGGTGGACACCCCTTCGACTAATGATTCCTACTACCAAGCTCATAGTGGACTTTCACCACCTAGCTATTTCCCATGCCGGGCACAAATAAAAAAGGCCATCCAAAATCGGATGGCCTTTTCTTTCGGGATTCGTGTGCTTAACGAATCACCAGCTTATCCGTGATGGTCTTACCACTGGAAATAACTTTTACAGTGTAAACCCCGGCAGGGAGACCAAAATCAAATAACTTCTCATTTAAACTATTTCCCTGAATGGCAACAGGCTGCTCAAATACAACTCTGCCTACCATATCCAGAACCTGAACTTTTCCGCTTCCGGATTTAAAACCAGAGAAGGAAAGTTTTACAGATGAAGTTCCGGAGACAGGATTTGGATAAATAGTAAAGGTTGTACCTTTTACAACTTTACCTGTTGAGGTAACAGATTCAGGGTTAATCACCAACTCAAAACGATTTTCATTACCACTGGCATCGTTAGGCAACACCCAGAAAGAATAAACAGGAGATGCCTTGACATCAGTAAGCGAACCGGTGAAGTTATCCTTCAGAAATACTCCGATTCCTTCGAAACCATTTACATCTGAGAAATCAAGGCTGAATGTCCCGATGAGTCCTGAATATTTCATTATCATAGGTATGGTTTTGGATTCCTGAGGCACTGGCATACTGTGCATAAGAAGTTCAGCACCCTGGCCACTTACGAAGCGGAATCCAAAGTTGTCACCGGCCAGATAAAAAACATCGAGATTGTTATCAAAACCTTCTGTCGCATTATCATGAAGCCCGATGGCTGCATCAAATACCTGCTCTGAACTTAAAGGAGTGGACATCCGAACTTTCATTATCTCATTGGCTACAGCATTTCTGGAGAATTGTCCGTTTAGCGTTGTAGACTTGACAGACTCAGTAGCAACCAAAGTAGCTGAAGTTTCCGAAGTCAATTTCACGAAGAATGCCTGAGAACTGGGTATGATGTTGGGGTTGATCTGAGTTGAAAGAGGTTTTGATCCAAGGTTCACACCAACAGAGTACCCATTAGCCGATGTTCCAAGATAAACTCTGTATTGATTGGCTATGGCATTCCAGGTATAGAAAGAATTGTTCATTTCGGCTGGCTTTGTCCATCCGGCAGCATCCCAATCAATAGGAGCAGGGTAAGGATTACCCAATAAATTCCAACCTCTGTCAAGCTCATCACAAGCAGTGGTTTGGGTAGCTGTTACAGCACAATTAGCGAAAACATTCCGTGTAAGGCTGAAATTGATGTTACCCTTGAAGATATTTCCGGCATTATCAAATCTGCCTTGATAACCAGTTGTAGGGACAAAAACCCTGTAGCCCCGGCCGGGAGTTATCTGATCGGTTGCACCGGGGAATGACCAGCCATACCTCCTAACCGTATCTACATAGGTGTTATGCGTGGCTTCATTGTAGGAGAACAAGCTAACACGCTGAGGATTGGTTGTTGGGAAAATATCCCCGCCCTGACCACCAACGCCCGGACTCATGGCAGTGATTCTGAAATTGTCAGCCCAGTCGGTAAAAAACTTACCTTGAATGGGAGAAGCCAGGAACATCCAACGGCCGGTACCCGGAAGAGGCCCGGTAAAACGCTGCTGGATTATTGCGCCGGGAGCGTTTACGGCAAAAGTAATGCCGGCAGGGACCGGACCAATTTTTCCTGTACCGGTAGCACTTGAGGCAAGAATCAATTTTCCTGAAGCTTCAACAGTAATAGTACCCGTACTCGAAGGAGTAATGCTTAACAGATCCCTTACTGACATACTGCCTTGAAAGCGAACCTGACCGGAAGGCTTATCGATTCCAAGCCTTTCCAAAGTAAGGTTTCCGCCAACAAAAGTAGTTCCGGTTCCGGTCAAGGTAATGGTGCCGGCACCACCTACGGTTGCTGTACTGGCAGCAGAACCACCGGAAAGACTTCCGCAGACATTGATATTGTTTGTGAATGTAACACTTCCTGATTCCAATACAAGACTACGCAAGTACTGATTGGTATTGGGGTAAACCGGAGGTGTGCCTTGGTTGGTGGTAACCACATTGTCCACAATTGGATCTGTACAACTGGTTGCAGGATTTGGAACAATATTAGGCGTCCAGTTGGATGGATTGTTCCAATCACTGCTGACACTTCCGTTCCATACCAAAGCATCGAATACAAGCAGTTCAGATGTCTGTACAGCAGAACATCCCTGACCATCAGTAACCGTCAACTCATAGGTACCAGAAGAACTTGAAGGAGCAGATGGTATACTCCAGGAGGCACTTGAATTGATAACAGCTGGATTGGGAAGTTTTCTCCACTGATAACTGTAGCCCGAAAAGCCCCCGGAAGCTGTAGTGTTGAAGACGACGGTTTGACCAGACCTTTGCGGACCTGAATTGCTCGGTGCTATGGTTACATCACTAACATTAAAGGAAGCAGCAGAAACTGTAGCCAATGCATTGCAACCTGCATTGTTCCTGGTGGTAAGCGTAATGTTATAGGTTCCGGCCTCTGTAGGTGTGGCAACCAAAGTAGTATTGCCCGGATCAAAGACACTTTGAGGGGCAGGAATTCCGTCAAAAGAAGAATTTGAAGTCCACCTGTATTCATTTACAGCAGGGGTATACAATTCAATATCGTCGAGGAACCAATACTTATCCCAATTGTAGTTGTATGTGAATCTAATCCTGACATTGGACTGGTTATCAACGGCTGCAGGCAAAGAAACGACGGTTGTGGTGGTAATAAATCCTGTTGGAACCCATGACTGGAAAGGTACAGACAAGTTGGTCGTTGTACTGTACACATCAGAACTCCAGGTAACACCACCATCAACACTGTACTGAACAGTTCCGGTTTGACCAGGATTGGCCGCACGGAATGCATGGGTAAAGCGCAATGAGAGACCTGAAAAACCTACAGTAGAGATAACCGGGGTAACCAACCTTGCAACTCCTGCGCCTGCTCCTAAAACATCAGAGTTAACCCAAATAAAGGGAGAACCATTCGGACTGAAATTTACAAAATCCGCATTGTAGGAAATGGGGCCGGTAGCCAATTGCCAATTGGTTGGAGTTGAACCGGAAGACTGAAATTGATAACCATCTGTATTGCCTTCATTGAAGTCTCCGCGGAATACAACATAATCTCCTCCTGTTGAAGAGGAACTTCCGACAAGTGTCTTGGACTGACCTTTACAGATGCCGCCTGCGGGCAATACGGATGAGAGTACAGGATTGCTCGGGGTCGGTTTTATCAAAATGGTAAATGCTCTGGAATTGTTACAGCCGCCGCCTGATGCAGTCACCGTGTAGGTAGTTGTAGTAGCAGGTGACACTGTTTTTGTTGCGCCTGCTCCACCCGGAGACCAGTTGAAAGTGGTATATCCCGAGCCACCTGCAGTAATGGTCTGACTGGCACCGGCACAAAGGCTGTTAGTAAATCCGGTTAAAGAAATTGGAGGCGGAGCAGTTACTTCTGCATTAACCGCAACCCTAGGACTTAAACAAACCCTTGAAATCTGCAGGTCATAAAAAGTAGAATAATTTCCGAAACCAGGAGTTATATTCACACTACCGGTAAAAGAAAATACACCTGAAGGACTGGATACAAAGGCATTGCCCACAGCATTATTCCTGATCGGATTAAAAGTACCACCGGAAAAGCTTTTTACAAGAAGCCTTTGACCAGTTGCGGCCGGAACATCAAGGTTAAGGGTAATGGTTGTGAGTGTACCGGCAACTATATTGGCGGGAAGGGTAATCGGCGCAGTTTCAGCAATCCAAGCTCCGGAAGAATTTTGAATGCCCACTACGATGCTGACAGGCGATGCACCCGTTTGAGCAGCAATGCGGACGGTATTCAATTTGACCGGAACAGTCGCATCAAACCGCATTCCAACCAAAATGGTATTTGCTGTTAATGCAGGTGTTGTAACAGTGGTTTGACCAATATTTTCAACACCAAAGGTTTCCTGGGCACCAACATAGTAAGTGCTGGTTCCTACGCTAAGCGAAGGAGTCACAAAGCTATTTCCTGAAGCGAGTTCAAAACCTCCGGATAAATCTGAATACCATCTA
>CANHCT010000046.1 GCA_947459175.1 Hymenobacteraceae bacterium | reverse complement strand
TCTATTTTCACCATGTGATGAGAAAAATGAATATGCCATGGACTTTATGGTTTTGGAAAGGCGGCATAAGCCAAGCTGAAGGGATGACCAGGCATTTCGGGAAAAATGAAGCCGGCAGCGGCATTTATGGCTCCATCAACAATGTGGTAAAAAATTCTAAGTTAAATTACAGCATTAGCAAACAGCATGAAAAAGTGGGTATTGTTGGTTTGGGTTTTGATGATGGCCAGTTTTGCTTTCGGGCAGAAATCGTCCTGCAACAACCGTTTGGACAGCCTTCAGGCCCTGAAGATTGCCCTAAAAAACGGGGCCTGGCCGACGGCAGAAGGCAGTATTCCCACTCGGGTCAGTTTTGATTCGCTGAAATGCGAATGGACTGTGGTGGCTTCCCGGCACGGCCACACCCGCAAGGGCAAATGCAAGTACACCAATGGCTGTACCCTGGTTTCCAGCCTCACCCTGGTACTGGATGCGAAGACGAAAAGGCTGAAGTCGAAAAAGAGATCCGAAAAACTCTACCCCAACTACGAATAAAGCAATCCCGACCCCAGATTTAAAACATTCAAAACCATTTTATTATGTTCAGTTTTTTCAAAAAATTATTTAAAAGCGGCTCACCCAAGGTTGATTTCCAAAGTTTAATCAAATCCGGTGCCCAGATTGTGGATGTGCGCAGTCCGGGCGAGTACAAAAGCGGCCATGTGCGGGGTTCGGTCAACATTCCCCTCGACACCCTGCAAAACAATCTCTCCCGTATCAGCAAATCGAAGCCGGTGATAACCTGCTGTGCATCAGGGATGCGGAGCGGATCTGCCAGGTCTTTGCTGCTTTCGGCAGGATACACCGAAGTGTACAACGGCGGTTCCTGGAACCGGCTGCAATCACTGGTCTGAGTACCGGAACAGGCCTTGATATCCCGGCAAGCGTTGCATCGGTACCCCGAAATTTTTGACATAAGTTCAGATCGGCCAAAAAATTTACCCATGCAGAGACGGTCATGTTTTCTTTTGGAAAGATTATTTACATTGCCAAAATCCAGGGATGAGGGGAATTTCCGGCCATCAAAAACAGGGACTTAATAACCAGCAAAGCGGGAAACATTCAACCGAAAAACATTGAGAAACATGCAGAACAAACCCACAGCAGACAGCGGATTCCATGCAATTCTGAAAAATGAAAACCTGGTATTGGTAGATTTTTTTGCCGAATGGTGCGGCCCCTGCCAGATGATGAAACCGATACTTTCGGAGGTAAAATCCCGGATGGGCGACAAGGTTCGGATCCTGAAGGTTGATGTGGATAAAAACCCGGAAATATCACAAGCCATGGAAATTATGAGCATTCCGACCCTCGCCCTGTTTCAAAAAGGGAAAATGGTGTGGCGCAAAACCGGAATAATGCAAACCCCTCAACTTTGTGAATTAATCAATCAATATTCAAACGCTTGATAATCATGTATAAACTTTTCATTTTCTTCTTCAGCAGCCTTTTGTTTGTTCAGTCTTCCTGCAACTCGCAAGAGGAAAAATCCAGCCTGGAAGCCAAGGCTTTCTATGAAAAACTGAAATCAGAACCCGAAGCGGTAATTCTGGATGTCCGTACACCCGGTGAATTTCAGGAAGGTGCACTGCAATCGGCTGTCAATGTGGACTATAACGGTGGGAATTTCGAAGCTGAGGTTTCAAAAATGGACAAATCGAAAACCTATTTTGTCTATTGCCTGGCAGGCGGCAGGAGTTCTTCTGCGGCATCATTGATGCGCAAATCCGGTTTTAAAAAAGTCATTGACCTGAAAGGCGGCATGATGGCATGGCAGAAAGAAGGCCTGCCTATGAATGTGAGCCGTGAAAAAATGGCCAAAGACAAAATTTCGAGGGCTGAATACGAGCAAATGACCGGCGGCAAACTTCCCGTACTGGTAGATTTTTATGCTCCCTGGTGCGGACCCTGCAAGAAGATGGAGCCCATGCTGAAAGCACTCGCCGGGGATTACGAGGGCAGGCTGAAGGTTTTGCGCATCAACATAGATGAAAATAAAAAACTGGCCAACGAATTGGGTGTCAGTGAAATCCCTGTATTGAAAATGTACAGCGGAGGCAAGGAAACCTGGACCCGCAAAGGCTTTACAGACCGCAAGGAGATTGAAGCCAATCTCCCTGCCGGAAAATAACTCCGGCATCGGTTCTCCATCAGGAATTTCATTTTCATCCCGATTGAGTTTTATTTGCCAGTTCATACTCCGCTGCCATGACTAAACAAAAATATTTCGGGGGATTCCGATTTTTCATTTTCATTTTTTCTATTTTGTTTTGGAATGCTGCGGAAGCTGCTGCCAAACCGGCCGATACCCTGAGAATACAAAAATTGTATGCCGGCCTCGATATCGGCAAGACCATTTTTGCCAATGCATCAAAAGAAGCTCCCTTTGGCTTTACGGCAGAAGGCTTGCTGAGATTGGAAAATCCTTCCGGCTTCAATATTTTGATTTCGGCGGGCTATTCCAGATTTGCAAGGCCCGAGCCTTACACCAACACCCGCTATCTGTGCCGGGGTTTCTTTGGCAAAGCAGGCATTGAAACCCACTTTTCTTCCTTCATAGATCCCAGGGAAAGGGCCCGGGCCGGTCTCAGTGTGGTTGTGTCCCGGTTTACCAACAGCGGAGATTTTTTTATTCCGGGAGATTTTTTTCCCGAATACAGGCAGGGCTATTCCGTTTCGGGCACAGCGGCTGCCGTACAACCCTATTTTTGTGAAACCCTATTGGCCTCCGGGCGGATTCGCCTTGAGGCGATGGTTCATGCCTCCTGGATCTTTACACCTGTTAAAGACAATGGCACAGACCAGATTTCCTATTACATGCCCGGCGTGGGCATCCACCGCGACGGAAAATTATCCTGTGGCTTATCTCTTCAACTTTTTTATGCATTCTGAGATGAAAAATTTGTTGCAAGCCCTGGCCGCCATTCTGCTTTTGGCAACCCAATCCTGCCAGAGATGCGATCAGGCCGAGGAAGTAAAACTCGAAGTGGTATTTTCTAAATTCAACAATTCACTGTATTTCAGCGAAATTAAAGCGGAAGGAGCCCAAAAGTCCATACCTCTGAAAGACACCCTCGTGGATGGCAAAAAATTCTCAAAATTCGTATTGCCGGTGAATACCAATTCCGATTCCACCCGGTATATGTTCAAGGGTAACCTTGGAACAGATACCATCACAATCCGGTACAAAAGAAAATTTAAATACGAAAGCAACAAATGCGGATTTAATGTGGAGTTAGATGGTGAATATGAACCAAATAGCACATTTGACTTTCCTGTTGAGCTGGAGCTTGGCTATTCAGGCGGTGGTTTTGCTCCTCCGATTTATAACAAAAAAATTTTTTTCTATTTGCCCTGACTCACGGGTTCATTTCGGTTTTGGTTAATAATTGTTAATGCGCTTTTACAAGCCAAAACTTGTTTACACCTTTGTTGCTGTAAAACGACATCAACATCATTATTAAGTCTATGAAAAAAGTCCTTTTGACAGCTGCTTTCGCCGCAGCCTGCATTTTTGGTTCTTATGCCCAGGATGCCAAACCGGCCCCTGCGCCCGCAGCAGCCCAACCCGGTAACATGGCTGCTTTTAAATGGTCTGAAACCACTTTCGATTTCGGTAAAATCCCTCAGGGAAAGCCCGTTACCCATGAATTCAAATTTTCCAATACCGGAAAAGTACCATTGGTTCTGAGCTCTGTAAATGCTTCGTGCGGATGCACCACCCCTGAGTGGACCAAGGAGCCCATTGCTCCCGGAAAATCAGGTTCTGTAAAGGCTACTTTCAATGCTGCCGGAGCAGGTGCTTTCAGCAAAACTGTAACTGTAAACGCCAATGTAGAAGGCGGTGCGGTATACCTGACCATCAAAGGTGAGGTGCTGCAGCCTGAAACAAAATAAGATACAACGCAGAAGCCGATCGGTGTCCGGGGGACACCGTGGTATAGGCCCCTTTCGGAAACGAAAGGGGCTCTTTTTTTGCCCTGCCCTGAATCCTTATCCTCTTCCTTCAATCTCTAAAAAACGACGCCAAAGGTCAATAAGCCGGACCGACTCCGATTCCCAGTTCCAGACCTGCCTGGCTTTGGCAGCTTCCGTTCGGTATTTTTCCTGGTTTTCGGGCATAGAAATCCAATGCGTGGCGGCCAGAATACTCTCTTTCTTCAAGGCAGTTAAAATACCGACTTCAAATTCCTTCATCATGGCCCGGTATTCGGGAAATGAAATGCAGATTTGGGGAATGCCGGCATGGACATAATCGAAAAACTTGTTGGCCAGCGAGTGCCTGTACGAGAGGCCTTCATCCCGAAGCAGGTTGATTCCGGCCCAAGCCCGCTGAATGATGGCATGTGCCGCTTCCGGGTTTACCCGACCCCTGAATTCGACCAGATGGTCTATGCCCTGATTTGCCACCATGTTTTTGATTTCCAACAACTTATCTCCCTCTCCCAAAACCACAAGCCGGCGATTGGTAGCCGGCAAAACCTCCAAAAATTCTTCCAGACCGCGGCCCGTATTTACAGCACCCAGATAAACCCAGAATCCGGATTCCTCATGGCCTGTATCCGGAGCGGATAAAGATCTTTGGGCTTCGGCCATGTTGCGCACCAGGTGAAACGATTTCCCGTAGCGGGCAAAAAATTCTTCCTGAAGACCCCTGCTGACGGTGTAAGCCAGGCCCACCGATGGCAGAAAAGCATGGGCTACCCGGTTCCACATCCATTTGGTAAAGGGGCGGCCAAACACCTCCGGCACCTCCTCCATGTATTCATGGGCATCGTGGGCAAGTTTTTTGCCCTTCAAAACCGAAAGGAGCCAGCAGGCTGGAAGGGTATCGAGGTCGATGCTGCATATGGCATCGAATTCTTTATTTAAAAAATACAGAAAAATCCTGATATTCAGCTCGATATAAGCCAATTTTCCTTTCGGAAACCGAAGCTTCAGCCGGTCTGCACCGTATCCTTCAGGGGTAAAGGATTTTGAATTGTCAAACAGCCTGCCCAAAATAAACACCCCGAATCCCGCCTGATGCAGAGAACGGCAAATGCGCTGCATCCGCTGGTCGTAACCAAGGTCTGAATTGGCAGCAAAGACTATTTTTTTGTTTACCAACGGATTATAAAATTTTCTTTCGGACTTTCCTTTCTGAAAAATACCAAACCCAGGTGATACAAATCGATGGACACAGTGACCTCCGGATCGGCTTTGATTTCCTCCCAGGCCGAGGCCATTTCTTCCGACCAGTAAATGTCGTCGAAAACCATACAGGCCTGCGGAGAAGCCTTGGTTTTCAATGTCCTGAAATATCGCAGTGTGGCCTCCCGGGTATGGTTGGCATCTACAAAAATAAGGTCCGCTTCGGCTTTTTCCATTTGTGCAAAGGCCGGCAGGGTTTGGTCTATGTCGCCTTCCATCAATTCAATGTTGGATAAACCCAAATTATGCCACACCCCTTTTGCGATATCAGAAAGGGCTTTTATGCCTTCAAAACTTACCACCCTGGATGGATGGGCACTGGCCAGATAGGCCGTGCTGATGCCCATGCAGGTACCGAGTTCTATCACCACAGCGGGCCGCAGCCAGTAGGCCAGTTGAAACAAAAACATGGCTTTTTCCGTGGGCAAAAGGCTCTTTGCGGCCATTTCGCCCACCCGGCATCTCACCTCTTTCTGCCTGGCACCCAAAGAAAAAAAGCGGATTTCTTCCCTGTTTGCCAAAAGCCGCTGCCGCTGATCCTCAATGGTTTCGAATGCATAAAAATTATAGGGATTGCGCAGTACATCGCAATAAAAACGGAAAACAAACGGCGAGTGCAGGCTATCCGGACCTCTTGACCTGAGCAGGTATTTCACATATGAAACAAAAGAAAACCAGGGCTGCAAAACGGTAGAATATCAGAGGGAAAACGAAAACGCAAAGGAAAAAATAAAACCCGATTTGAAACGAGCCATTCGGGAATCAGGCTTGAGGCTGCGGAAGCACATATTCACCCGCGAATACCTGAACGGCCGGGCCAATGAGCCAGACATCAGAAAAATTCCCCGGAGTTTTTTCTGAAAACTCCACCGACAGGCGGCCCCCGGGCGTACGCACGGATACCGGCGAGGCATAGCCCCGGCGGGAAGCCAGAAGCGCTGCTGCGGTAACCCCGGTGCCGCAGGAAAGCGTCTCGTCCTCCACACCCCGCTCATAGGTGCGGACCAAAATCTCCTCCGCTCCTTTTTTCACAAAATTCACATTGATTCCTTCGGCTTTGTAGGGTTCGCTGTAACGGATGCGGCTCCCCTCCTGTTTTACATCAAGTGCTTCTGCCGCATCGGTTTCCACCACCAGATGAGGGGAACCGGTAAACAAGACCCAACCTGCCGGATGTTGCTGAATATCTGAAACATCCCGCATTTGAAGCCTCACTACACCCGAAGCCTGAAAGCGGGCTGTATGCATTCCATCTCTTGCCGAAAAACGGACCTCCTCTCCTGCCAAACCCAGAAAACGGGCAAAGGCAGCCGCACAACGGCCCCCGTTTCCGCAAAAAGTGCTTTCGCGTCCGTCGGAATTGAAATACACCATGCGAAAATCGGACTGTGAATCATTTTCAATCAGAATCAGCCCGTCGGCTCCGATACCGAAGCGGCGGTGACACATTTTTTCAATTTGCTCCCGGCTCAGGTGAAGGGTTTGCTGCCGGTTATCCAGCATGATGAAGTCATTCCCTGTGCCTTCGTATTTCCAAAAACGGATGACAGACATAGGGCAAAACTAAGAAACAATGTTTCAATTTCAGGATCCATGCAAAACCAGCATGGGCTTATTATACTCCATGGCCACATCCAGGGTTTTGCTGCTGAGGAATAGTTTTTCGTACCACTCCCGCTTTTTGGGAATCATCACCAGCCAATCGGGCTTTGATGATGCCACAAACTTCCGGATTTGATCTGCCAGTTTTTCCTCCAGATTCACCGGCACTATCTGCAAGTCAATGTCCTCAGCATCCATTTCATGCAACACCCTTTTGGCATGAGAAATCAACTTTTCGCTGAGCAGGCCATCGTCGAAATGCACCACCTCCAGGCGGGCTCCAAATGCCTTGATCACCGAAAGTACCGAACGGATTTCAGGACCGAAATGGGTGAGCGAAGAAGCATAGGCCACTTTGCTTACCGGTTTAAACCGGAAATGACGCGGTATGGCCAACACGGGAACAGGACACGATTCCAGCACACCGGCGGTGACGGAGCCAAAGATGAGTTTCTCCAAACCAGTCTTCCCATGGGTACCCATAATGATGAGATCGGCCTTTTTCTTTTTCGCCATTTCAGAAACGGAAGCTATGGTTCCGGCATCGGATACCACCACAATTTCTGTCTTCAGCACCGAGGCATCGATGGCAGCCTCGTCCAGGGCCTTGCTCAACTTTTTTTCCAGATGCTCACGGATTTCTTCATTCATCCTCTTCAAATCATCCCAGTACAAAACGGGTATTTCGCTGGTAATCACCTGGGGATTGTTGTGAAACAGAATCAGATTTTCAACCGGAAAAACTTTCGCAAGCTCGAGTGCATATTTGAGGGCCGTATTGGCATGCTCAGAAAGGTCGGTGGGTACAAAAATGGTTTTCATGGAATTGGAGGATGTTGATTTTTTTGCAGGTCTAAAACACTGTACAAATCAAGCCAAAAAAACTGATTTTAATCATACCCAAGAATGATAGTTCGGCAAAACTCAGAGCCGAATGCAAAAAGCCGATATCAAAGGATTTCGGACTAATGAAACTGGATGAGAATCAGGCATTCTCATCATTTTCAGCAGATTGCCCCTTTCCTGAACTGAGCGTAAAAAGGGAAATCTCAGGCCAGATGCCTACCCTGCCGGGGTATCCGATAAAACCGAATCCGCGGTTTACATACAGGCGCTGCCCGCCGGAATCATACAATCCCGCCCACTGCCGGTAGACATACTGAACAGGGCTCCACTTGAAACCGGGAATTTCCACACCAAACTGCATGCCGTGGGTATGCCCTGCAAACATCATGTCGATGTCCGGATATTTGCGGATGACTTCGGCCTCCCAATGGCTCGGGTCATGGGATAACAGCAGTTTTACTTTGGTACCTTCCGCACCACGATATGCCTTTTTGAGGTTGCCGTATTTGGGAAAGCGGGCCCTCGCCGACCAGTTTTGTATGCCAATAATGGCGATTTCTTCGTTTTCTTTTCCCAGTTTCACATGCTCGTCCATGAGCAATTTCCAGCCCATATCTTTCTGGTAAGCAAGCAGTTGCTCAAAATTCTTTCGCTTGGCTTGCTCCGATGGCCAGTATTGGTAATCTCCGTAATCGTGGTTGCCGAGGATGGAATACACGCCAAGAGGGGCCTTCAAGCGGCTGAAGATGTCAATAAAGCCGGCAAACTCCTCTGATTCGTTGTTTACCAGATCGCCGGTCACAAAAATGATGTCGGGATTGAGGTCCATCAACATTTTCACGCCCCGCTCCACCTCAGCCTTGTTGTACAGGCTGCCTGCGTGTATATCTGATATCTGTGCAATCTTAAGCCCCTCAAATTCAGAGGGTAAATTATTGAAAACCAAATGACTGCGCCGAACCCTGTAGTTGTATGCCCCGCGGGCCATTCCGTACAGCAAACTAAAAAAAGGAATGGCTGCAAAACCGAAAGCAATTTTTGACAATGCAGCCGAGCGGGAAGGCGAAAATGGCACCTGAAGGGGATCCCATAACTTTTTCAAGCCGTTAAAGGCCAGAACCGAAATGCGGCCTGTATCTTCCAGAAGCAGAAAGATGCATACAATCAGTTTGGAAAAGTAGACAATGAAAAAGGTGGAAAAAGAAAAGAGGACAAACAGTTTCGGCAGATGCACCTGACCATTAATCCGGAAATAAAAAAAAATAAGCAGGGAATACAGGGTATAGCCCCAGAAAAGCGTAAAAACCCATTTTCGGACCGGATTGCTTTCGTGGAAAATTACCTTCAGCGCCTGATAAAAGTAAAAATCCAGTGCCAAAACGATGAAAACAAAACCCAGAACGGGCCATAATTTTTGTAATTCCATTGGTATTGAAAATGTGCCTCAAAAACAAGGCCAAAACTCAGTACATCAGCATCTGCCTTCTATCGTTAAGAAAATCTAACCCCTTTGGCAGGGCAAAAGTTTAAACTACCCAACGGAAGACCTGCATGAGGTTCGCCGGCATCATTCCTGACCTTTTTTGCCTTTCTTCTGCTTGTCCTTTTCTTTTTGGGCCTCCTGGGCCATGCGCATGGCTTCTTCCAGCCGGGCGGCAAATCCGGTTTTCTTTTTGGTGGCGTTCTTTACCTTGTTGGCTTCCAGCTTTTTACGAATTGCACCTTCATCCACATAGGCTTTGATGGCCTGCTGCTGCACGATGCTCACCACATTGCTAACCAGATAATAAAAACTCAGACCGGAGGGCAGAGAATTGAGGATAAACATAAACACCACAGGCATGATATAGCTCATAGATTGCATGGGCCCCTGCATGGTGGTGGTCTGATTGTTGTACCAGGTAAGCACCAATGTAGAAGCCGTCATGAGAATGGTGAACAAACTCACATGATTGCCGTAGCCGGGAATGGAAAAAGGCAGGGTGGCCACAGAATCATAACTGCTCAGGTCGGCGGCCCAAAGGAAACTTTCCTGCCGCAGCTCGATGGCATTGGGAAAGAAATTAAACACCGCCAAAAGAATGGGCATCTGCAAAAGCAGGGGAATACAGCCGCTCAGGGGATTGATGCCCACCTGCTGATAGAGTTTCATTTGCTCGGCCTGGGCCTTTTGCATATCATCTCCGGTTCTTTCCTTAATCTCATCGAGTTCAGGCTTGAGCACCTTCATTTTGGCCATAGAGATGTAGGACTTATAGGAAAGCGGGAACAAAATCAATTTAATCAGCAGGACGAGGATGATGATGATGACCCCGTAATTGGGAATCACATCCTGCAGCCAGTAGAATACATTGACGGTGATAAAGCGGTTCACGAGATTGATAACCGGCCAGCCCAGGTACACATTCTTGTCAAAATCGGGGGCGACGGTCTTGAGAGTTTTAAATTGATTGGGGCCCAGATAATAATCATAGGCGATACCCTGACCGGAAACCGGAATTTCCAGGGCTGCCTCCATTTTTTTCACAGAGGCGGAGTCCCCTTCATCCGTTTTTTGGCGCAGGACAGCAGATGAAAACCCGGTTTTGGAAATGAGGCCGATGTTGAAAAACTTCTGCTTCAGCGCAACCCAGTGCAGGGGCTCCCTGATGTCTGCTTTTTCCTCCGAAAGCGAAGTTTCGGACAAATTGCCAAAGCCGTTGGTTACCTCCATATAGTTGATACAGGAAGTAGTGCGGTTCTGCGCCAGATCCTTTTCCAATTGATTGGCATCCAGGCTAAAAAAACAGGAGGCAGCCGCCTTTTCGGGGACAGAGAACCCGGTGGTCTGCAGACTGAATTTCAGTTGGTATCCGGCCGGAGCAATGGCATACGACTGATGCACCGCCTTGCCGCCGGGCAGCAGGCAACTCATTTTCAGAATCTGAGTATCGTTTTTGGCTTTGGTGAGGGACACGGCAGAAAAAGGCAGGCTGCTGATGTTGACCTTTTGGTTGTCCAGCTGCATCTCAATTTTCTGAACCGAGCGGCCCTCGCTAAGCAGCAGCAAAGGTTTCTTGTCAAATGTCTTGTACTTCTTCAGCTCTATCCGGCTTATTTTTCCTCCCAGAGTAGAAAAATCGATGCGCAGGTCGGCATTTTCGAGCACAACCGGCTTGGCTACCGCAGGAACAGCAGAATCACCGAGGCCCAGTTTGGATAAGGCTTCGGATACCGCTGCAGAATCGGTAACAGCTTTCACCTTTTCGGCCGCAACTTTCTCTTTTTGCTTTTTTTGCTCTGAAGGAAGTTTGGAAGGCTCAGGTGCAAAGAAGGTGAAATACACAAAGAGTATTCCGAATATTAAGACGAGGCCGGTGGCCTGATTTCTATCCATGGTGCTTTGAAACGACTGTAATTCAGTCTATTGACAATTTTCGGGCCGCAAAATTAGGAGAATTGGCGCATCTATCCGAATGAAAATGAAAACAGCCCGATAATAAACCAAAATCAGGCCCTAACCTTCTCCAAACACAACTCTTCTACTGCAGCTTTTAAGAAGTTGGGCAATATGGTGTGGTTGGTAAGCCAGATGTGGTCGGGGTCTTCCAGATGGTCGAGCATATTGAAAAACTTCTCCGAACCATGCTGGGCAATGGCCGAATTGCGGCGGTCTTCTTCTGCAAAATATACCCGCATTCCGTCCGGGTCAGCTTCGGGATGATATTGGGTACCCACCCAGTGTGGCGAAATGCGGATGGACATCAGGGCCTGCTCCAGATTCACATGGGGTCTGAATTTTTCCAGAGATAATATTTTGATTCCCAGTTCTTTGATACGCTCATGGTCGGGCCCAACGCATTGCCACTCGCGGCTGTCTACAATGTAGAAAGGATCCCCAAGGCCTTCATAAACAGGGTCGGCTGCTCCTTCCGGGGTGAAATGGCAGGGAAATACCCCGAAAGAAGTTCTCCTTCGACGGTTTACCGTGGCGATATTGAAATACCGGCACATGAGCTGAAAAGAATGGCAAATGGAAAAGATGAATTTTTTGGGCCTGTCTTCCCGGTGGTTGTTTTCCTGAATATCGTCCAGCATTCTGAAGTAGTTTTCTTCCCATGGTTTACCTATTCCATCAAAAGGATCGCCGGGGCCGCCGGTGGAGATAAACACATCAAAGTCCCGGATATCCGGATGCTCATTCAGGTATCGGGTTTCAAAGGATTTGACCTCAAAATTTACGCCGTGAAATCTGCCGCTCTCCCTGTCCAAAATGGCTTTGATAGAGCGCATTCCCTGATTGGGAATGTTGTTGTACATGGAAAGAATGGCGATGCGAAGGGGTTTTTTTTCCAAACAGGTAGCTGTTTTGCAGGTTAAAAGTAGTTACAAAGGAGGCAGTTTAGCAGAAAAAAGAAAAGAAATAATTTGAAAACTGCGGCTCAAGCCAATATCTCCAGCTTTTTAAAACTCTTGAAAATCACCATCTCCAGCAGGCCTGTTTCTTCAAACCAGGAAAATTCTTTCAATTTGTTGCCATCGTGCAAAACCGACTTCGGCTTAAAAGGCAGACCAATTACCTTGATGTGGTAGGTATCGTAGCTTGGGGTAAATTTCCCCTGCCAGCTTTGCTCGACCTGCATGGATTTTTCATCTCCGGTAACAACAAATTTTTTCTCCGTGTAGATGTCCTGCTCGTAGGCAAAGGTATCGCCATGGTCTTCGTATATAAAGCTATTCACCAGATAATCACAATAATAAATACTCAGATTGAGGTGGTCGGATTCCCGCTCGCCGGTATGTTGCATCACGGGATATTCCGGAATTACTGAGCCTGCCCTGATGAAAAGCGGCATGGTTTCCAGGGTGACATCCAGCCAGAAATCTTCATTTCCGCCCTCATACACTTTATTATTCCAGTAATAGTACCAGTTTCCTCTTGGCAGATACAGCCAGCGTCCGGTTGCGCCGGGTTCTAAAATCGGGCAAATCAGGATTTTATCTCCGAAGGTAAATTCATCCTGCCGGAACCAGTTGTTGAATTGCTCCTGCTCCACCATTACGATGGGCCGCAGAATGGGGAAGCCGTATTTATGATTTTCCCAAAAAGCCGAATAGATGTAGGGCAAAAGTCTGTACCTGAGTTCGATGTACTTGCGGTTGATGCTGGTGTAGGGTTCGCCAAATGACCAGGGTTCCCGTTCCCGGGTATCGCCGGTGGAGTGCGCCCGCATGAAGGGCGAAAACACCCCCAACTGAATCCAGCGGGTAAACAGCTCACCGTCAGGCTCCTGGGTAAAGCCCCCGATATCGGAACCGACAAAAGAAAATCCACTCATGCTCATCCGCTGGCAAATGATGGAAGCCAGATGAAGGTGGTCCCAGGTGGCGATGTTGTCGCCGGTCCAGGCGGCGGCGTAGCGCTGTCCGCCAGAGTAGGTAGACCGTGTTATGGTGAAGGGCCTTTTGTTTTTCAGCAGCTTGCGCATACCCTCGTATGCCGCCCTCGACATCTGCATGCCATACACATTGTGGGCTTTTCGGTGAGAGCCTCTGTAGCCGTCAAAATTGTGGCGTACATCCAGAGGAAAAGTTCCCGAACCAAAAACCGAGGGCTCGTTCATATCGCACCAAACCCCGTGGATGCCCACATCGGTGAGGTGGTGGTGAAGGTCGCCCCACCAGTCCCGCACCTCAGGATTGGTAAAATCGGGAAACTGGCAGCGGCCCGGCCACACCGGCCCTTCCATAAAGTAATCGTCCGACCGGCGGCAAAAGTAATTTTTGGCCTTGCCTTCTTTGAAAATCGGGTAATCGGCATCGATTTTTATACCCGGGTCAATAATCACCATGGTTTTGAAACCGTCTTTCTCCAGGTCGGCAATCATCTTTTTGGGGTTAGGAAAATACTCCTTGTTCCAGGTAAAGCAGCGGTAGCCGTCCATGTAGTCGATGTCCAGATAAATGGAATCGCAGGGGATCTGCTCGTCTCTGAATCTCTTGGCCAGCTCCCGCACTTTTTCTTCGGGATAATAGCTCCATCGGCACTGATGATAGCCCAGTGCCCACATGGGCGGCATTTTGTGGGTGCCGGTAAGGTGCGAATAGCGTTTGATTACATCCATCATATGCGGGCCGTGGATGTAGTAATAATTCATTTCGCCGCCGTCGGCCGAAAATTGCAGCTTCTCGGGAGAGGCAGCACCAAAATCAAAGACAGTGCGAAAGGTATTGTCGAAAAATATGCCATAAGCATTGCCCTTGCAGAGACCTATATAAAAAGGAATATTGCGGTAAAGGGGATCGGTATTGCGCTCGTAGGCATAGGCATCCACACTCCAGTTTTGAAAGATGCGGCCCCTCAGGTTGAGGTCCGAAGCCTTGTCGCCCAGACCGTAGAAGTTCTCGCCCTCCTGTATTTTTTTGGAGCAGCGCACATGGTAGCCACCGAATTCATGGTTTTCTTCCCAGGACTCGCCATCGGCATCTTCGCAGGTGAGAAGGCCCCCGGCATCGAAAAAAGCGGTTTTTCCGCCATCCTTTTCTATCTCCAGCCGCAGAGCACGGGTAGAAATGATAAATTTTTCTTCCTCTTCGGCAAACCCTGTTTCGGACTGCTCAAACTCAAAAGGCTGAATGGCATAACTGAAATCGGGCAGGAACACATGGTGGGGAGCATAGCGGATGCGCACGATTTCCGGACTCACCACAGTGACGGCCATTGAGGCATTGATATCTCTGAAAATAAACCGATTGCCGTTTCTTTCCCAGGTCTTCAGCAAGCCGATGTTTTGGGATGTATGGGTGTTTTTGCTCTGAGCTATAAAGGCCTCTATCATGGGTAGTGCGTTCTTTGTGCAGATTTCGTTTCGGAGCCCAAAAGAATAGGGAAAAGTTGAAAGTTGGATGTTTCAGATGGAAGTTAAAGATTAAAAGTGGGGCTTAAGGTTCCGGATTTCTTAATCCTGATTTTTTAGTTCAAAGTTCAAAGTCGAAAGTTCAAAGTTGTTTAATATCTGATATTCAATGTATTAAAACTTAAAACTGATTTCTAAAAACTGACTACTTGAAAAGCTTTTGATTTTTTACTTTTTACTTTTGACTTATCTTGCCTTATCCACTTAAAACTGATTTCTAAAAACTGAATACTTAAAATTGTTCAGCGCACAATAAAATTGGCCTGGCCGATTTTTACGCCTTCGCAAAAAAGCTCCACGGTGTAGGTGCCGGTTTTGTAGGGGCTTCCTTTTTCCCATACAAAACTGAGCTGCGGCTGCTTGTTGTCAAAGAGAAACGAAAGTTTTGAGGTGTAGGGCGATTCCCGGCCGTCGAGCATAAAGATACCCCCTCCGGAACCCAGGTCGTACAGGTAGCCTCCTTCCGGATCCATGATTCGCATAAAGACTTCTTTGTTCTCGATGCGGGCTACCTTGTTGTCGGCAATCGTAAAGCTGACCTTCAGCTTGCTTATTTTGCGGGCACGGTAGTCATCATCTTCTTTTTCCCTGCCCCGGCTGTCGATGACGGAAATTTTCAGGTTTTCTGCACGCAGGCGAGCTGCAATGCTCAATTGTTCCGACATTCTGGCCTTGGTTTCTGCAAGTTTACTGATCGAATCTTCCCGCTGTACTATCTTGTTTTTCAATCTGTTGTTATCAGAATACAAAGCCTCATTCTCCTGCTTCAACTTGAGAATTTCCTGGTCCTTGGCGGCCAGCTGCAGCTCATAATCTTCTATTCTTCCTTTCAGATCTTCAATCAGCTCCCTCGACTTCAGATTTTGTCTTCGGGCAAGTTTCAGATCGCGTTCTATTTGTCGCTTCAGCAATCCTATGCCGGCGGTATCGCCCCCTAGTTTTCTGATTTCGGCAATTTTGATGTCCAATTCGCGGCGCATGGAATCCAGTGAAAGAGTGGCCCGGCTCAAATCGGCGACCTTTTCCCTGATAACCACATCTTTTTCCTCTATTTCCTTTTTATCCTGACGGCTGATCCAAAACTGGACACCATTGGCCAAAAGCAGCAATACAATCAGACCGGCCACAATCAGGGTTCGGTCTTTGCGGGGTGGAATTTGTTTGTCGCTCATGAATGTGCAAATTTAGGTTTTTCCATGCCTTTCATACCAATGAAAATACGCAATTTCGCCGCTGTGAAAAAGGGCTTGAAGTTCCTTCGTGTTTGTATGTTCATGGCAATGGCTGCCTGCGCATCCTCAAAAACCATGCAAAAAGACAAAAATACCGCTTCAGACGGAAAAGAAAGTTTGCTGGTGTACATTTCTCAAGGTGCTTGTATGGGAAAATGCCCGCAGTACGAAGCAGCATTCTTTTCCGGCAAAAAAATGCTGTACGAGGGCAAAAAACACATGCCTCTCCTCGGAAAATATGAATTTTTTGTACCGGACGAACTGGTGAAAAACCTGATTTTCGAGGCGGTGAAAAAAAATGTAAAAACCCTTCCTGACAGCCTTCCCACGCCTCCCGATGTTCCCACTACCCGCATCCGGGTGGTCATCAACGGAAAGATGAAAAACATCACAGGCTGGACAGGCAGCAACTACGAAATTTTTAACGACTACGCCAGATTTCTGCAAACCGAGGTAAAAGCCCTGGTTTCTGAACAAGAGGGCAAAAAAATCCCCTGAACAGACCCTCTCCCATCAACAAAAAAGGCGGCCTCCACCCAAACCTGCTTTTTGCATTTGTCAAAATTTGGATGGATTTATTGAAATTTTTGTAATTTTGCGCCTCAATTTTGAAAAATATTTAACAAATCAGCAGTTTGTTTTAAATATTATCAAATTGATATTTACTGGCTTATTCCTATGATGTTCAAGAATAACTTGAAGGTTACCCTATCCATTATCCTGACCCTATTGACCTTCGGATTCAGGTCGAGTGCACAAATGCTGCCCTTCCGCCCCGAAGAAAAATCCGGAACGGAAATTTCTATTTCATGCCTGTCAGATTCCCTGCCTGCCTGGTACCAAATTCCTGTTTCCTCTGAAAAAAAGTCCCTTAACAACGAAGCCGGCCTACGCGAAGAAATCATTTCCTATGCTATGAATTTCCTTGGTATCCGGTACAGAAGCTCAGGCAAATCGCCCAATATCGGATTCGACTGCTCGGGTTTTACGGGTTACATATTCCGAAACTTCGGCATGCGACTGAAAGCCAGTTCACCGGCCCAGGCCATGGAAGGAAAAAAAGTACCCCTCAACCAGGCCAGAGAGGGGGATTTGGCATTTTTCGGGAGAAAAGGAAGGAAAGGTAAAATCTTTGTGAACCACGCTGCCATCGTCATTTCCAGGCCCGGCGAGCCGCTGGCCATCATCCATTCGGCATCCAATAAGGGTATCGTCATAACCCGGGTAAATGAAAGCCGCTACTGGCGCAATTCTCTGCTTTTTGTAAAAAATGTCCTGAGCAAAAACTCATAAAAACTGCTTGCTGCGGCCTTTACAAACAACCGGTTTCAGTACAAAAAAAAGACCGGAACTGGTCCGGTCTTTGAAAGTCAATTTAAGTTGGCTTACAATAACTTATACACCAAACCTACCGAAAGAACCCGCCTGAACTGTATGCCCGGGCCTTTGGTTTCCTCGCTGTTGCCGGAAGCCTTTCTGAAAAACTTGACATCATCGTCATAAATCAGACTCGTAGAAAAGTTTACCGTGATGGCTTTGTTCACCGTAAGGAGGAGATTGTTGTCCCAAAACACATCAATCAGGTCCGGAGTTTTGTAGTTCATAAACAGGGTGAGGCTGGTTTGGTAGTTTACATTTTTCATCACATTCAGCGAGAGCTTTGAATTCATGTAGGCACCAAACTCAGACCGCAGCCTCTTGCCGGGACTGACGCCGAAAGCACCCGCATCAGACAGCTCTTTGTTGTTGACGATGGTAATCCTTGAAGTCAAAGGCGAGGCAAAAAAGTAGAATTTATCGTTGGGCTTGAATTCCATACCCACCGAGCCCACGACCCAGGCAGGAGAAAACAAGTCGGAAATCAGCCTTTCAATCACCTCTTTGGTTTTGGGATCCTGATACAAATAACCGGGGGCAAACTGGGTTCTGAAATCAAACAAAGCGGAGGCGAACATCGATTTCTGCAATTTATATCCGTACCGTGAGGTAAAAATAAACCGGTCGTCCGTTTTCCTGACGGGGTATTTCTGGTCCTTCAGGCGGGTCAGGCCGTAGCCCGCTTCCAGATAGTTGTCCCAGGCATGATTGCCGTTTTTGTAGTTGGCAAATGCTGTAAGAAGTGTGGTGAGCGTAGTAGCGGCCTGTCCCCCACCCTGCCAGTCGGTCAGGCCGATATCCGACATAGAGGCCGTGATGGTGGAGCCAGTCTTCCATTTTTTCAGGGTATCATATTCAGATACTGTTTTGGCTGCTTTCAGGTCGGCTTCTACTTTGGTTTTATCCAGTTCCTGGGCTTCGGCTGAGCTCTTCCACAAAAGAAAAAGCCCGGCGATTAAGTACATCTTTTTCACTGTCAGATTGTTTTGATTGGAATTAAAAATCAGGTATGGCGCTTTATTTTTTGAGCAGATCGCGGATTTCGGCCAATAACTTTTCCTCCGCAGAAGGCTCATGAACAGGGGGTGGCACATCCTCTACCCTTTTTCGGGCAGCAGCATTCATCCCTTTGATGAGCATAAACAGAACAAAGGCCACAATGATAAAATTGATGGTGGATGCCAGGAAGGAACCGTATTTGACCGAACCAAGCACCACCAGCTCTTCCAGCTTGGTAAGGTGGGCCGCCTCCAGGGCCGGCTTCAGAAGAAGAGGTGTGATGACATCGTCGATGAGGGAACTGACAATTTTTCCAAATGCCCCGCCGATGATTACCCCGACTGCAAGGTCTACTACATTGCCGCGCATGGCAAATTCTTTGAACTCTGAAATAAAACTCATAAAAGGCTTTAACTAAGATAAATGATGGGCAAAGGTGAATAATTAAATTTCAGATTTCAAAATCTGACAATCTGAATACTCCGGGCAATCAACCCTAAAAAAACAGCATCCGGCAGAAACCTGAAAAATGGATTGGCAATCAGACACAGGCACTTCTGCACCGGGGCGGGGCTATTGTTCTTCCCGACCCGGTAGTTTCGGAATCTCCTTTACATGGAGATTGGGAGAATCGCTTTCAATTTTCCCGTCGCGAAGGCGCACAATCCTTTTGGCATATGCGGCAATATCTTCCTCGTGGGTCACCATGATGATGGTGTTGCCCTTCTCGTTCAATTCTTTGAAAAGGGTCATGATATCGTAACTGGTTTTGGTATCGAGGTTACCCGTGGGCTCATCGGCCAGGATAATACTGGGCTTATTGACCAGGGCTCTGGCAATGGCCACCCGCTGCCGCTGACCACCGGAAAGTTCATTGGGTCTGTGGCCTGCCCGATTGCCGAGGCCCACATCTTCCAGCGTTTTTTTGGCCCGGGCCAATCTTTCTTTTTTGGAAAAGCCTGCATAAACCAAAGGTAAGGCCACATTTTCCAGGGCAGAGTAGCGCGGAAGCAAATTGAAAGTTTGAAATACAAATCCGATTTCCTTATTCCGCACGGTGGCAAGATCCGATTCCGTCATGGTGCTCACATCGTTGCCGTTCAGAATGTAGGTTCCTGAACTGGGCGTATCCAATGCCCCGATGATGTTCATGAGGGTAGATTTGCCGGAGCCGGAAGGACCCATAAATGCCACATATTCACCTTTTTTTACCTTGATATCCACCGACTCCAGGGCACGGATAACTTCCTGCCCCATTTTGTAACTCTTGGAAAGGCCAATGGCTTCAATCAGGATTTTATCTTTCATATTTCAATGAATTGGCAGCGA
>CANHCT010000045.1 GCA_947459175.1 Hymenobacteraceae bacterium | reverse complement strand
GTGCCTTTGGTAATCAGGTCGTCTATCAGCACCCCGATGTAGGCTTCCGAGCGATTCAGCACAAAGGGATTTTCTTCCTTTATTTTCAGATGGGCGTTCATTCCGGCCATCAGTCCCTGGCACGCGGCCTCTTCGTAACCGGTGGTACCGTTGATTTGTCCGGCAAAGTACAGGTTTTCCACCAGGTAGGTTTCTAAAGTGGGTTTCAGCTGAGTGGGAGGGAAGTAATCGTATTCAATGGCATAACCGGGCCGGAAGATTTTTGCATTTTCCAGTCCGGGAATATGCTGAAGTGCCTCAGCCTGCACTTCGTAGGGAAGGGAGGTAGAAAATCCGTTGACATAAATTTCAATGGTATTCCAGCCCTCGGGTTCAATAAAAATCTGATGCCGCTCTTTGTCTGCAAAGCGGGTAATCTTGTCTTCTATAGAAGGGCAGTACCTTGGGCCAAGCCCCTGAATCCGGCCGGTAAACATGGGAGATTGACTGAAACCTTTTTCCAAAACGGAATGCACCTTTTCGTTGGTGTAGGTTATCCAGCAACTCTTTTGTTTTTCTGCCGGACTTGTTTGGTCCGAAAAAGAAAACCGGGAAGGCTTTTCGTCCCCCGGTTGTTCCTCCATCCGGGAGTAGTCCAGTGATCTGCCGTCGAGGCGGGGCGGTGTACCGGTCTTCATTCTGCCTGCTTCAAATCCCAGTTCCATCAATTGCCCGGTAAGTCCGGTAGCAGAAGATTCTGATATTCTGCCGCCTTTCAATTGTTTTTCTCCTATGTGGATTAAGCCATTCAGAAAGGTGCCGTTAGTGAGTACCACCGCCTCAGATTTTATTTCATAACCCAGCTGGGTTTTCACACCTTTTACATGGAAATCGTGAACCAAAAGCTCTACGACGGTATCCTGAAGAAAATCCACATTGGGGATGGCTTCCAATGCCAGCCGCCATTCTTCTGCAAACCGCCATCGGTCGTTTTGTGCTCTCGGACTCCACATGGCCGGACCTTTGGAGCGGTTCAACATGCGGAACTGTATAGTAGTTTTATCGGTAATGATGCCCGACAATCCTCCGAGGGCATCGATTTCCCGAACAATCTGCCCTTTGGCCACACCACCCATGGCAGGGTTGCAACTCATTTGCCCGATGGTGGTCATGTTCATGGTGATGAGCAAAACCTTTGAACCCATTGCGGCTGCAGCTGCAGCTGCCTCGCATCCGGCGTGGCCGGCCCCTGCTACAATGATGTCGTATTTTTCAAACATGCTTCTTTTTTGTTGGGTGTTCCACGTGGAACATATTCGGGTTTACAGATTTTGTTTTCATCAGGCAAGTTCTCTCAGGTCTACCGGTATCACCCGGCTTACGCCTTGTTCGGGCATGGTTACGCCGTAAATGACATCCGTACTTGCCATGGTCCTTTTGTTGTGGGTGACAATGATGAACTGACTTTCATCCGAAAATTTACGGATGATGCGGTTAAACTTGTCAATGTTGGTATCGTCGAGCGGGGCATCGGCCTCATCAAAAATACAAAAAGGCGCAGGCTTGATCAGGTATATCGCAAACAACAAAGAAATGGCCGTAAGGGTTTTTTCGCCGCCCGATAACTGATTGATAGTCAATGGTCTTTTGCCCTTAGGCCGGGCCATTATGTCAATCGGACTGTCCAATGGTTCTTCCGGATTTTGCAGAACCAGATCGCAGGTATCTTCTTCGGTAAACAGAGAACGAAATACCTTCTTGAAATTTTCCTGAACCTTTTGAAAGGTCTCAGAAAAATGGTCGCGGGCTACTTTTTCAATCTCGCCGATGGTTTGGGACAGCGAATTCCGTGCCTCCGTCAGGTCCTTCTTTTGATTTTCAATAAAGTCGTGCCGCTCCTTGATCTCCTGGTATGCTTCGCGGGCCATCAGATTGATGGGGCCCATTCTTTCGAGTTGATTTTTAATCGATTGCGCTTTTTGCCGCCATTTTTCTTCTTCTGCAGCATTCGCCTGAGGCAAATCATTTTCCCTGTCGGGCAAGGTTTCAAATTCCACATGGATGCGCTCCTGAATGGCCATCAACTGTGCCTGCCCGGCATGCATCGCTTCTTGCAATTCTGACATCAAAACCCCCTCGTTTTCCCGCTTGCGGTTCAGATCGCGGATTTCTTTTTCCCGGTTGTCTATGCTGCCACGGGTTTCAAAATAGAGCTTTTCCGATTCGTTCAGGCCCGATTCAATGGCCTGTTTTTCTTCATACAGTTCCGGCAGTTGGTTATCGGCCCCTTCGCCGGCCGAATGTAAGCGGGCCAGTTCGGCTTCTACATTTTTTTGCTCTGTTTCGGCTTGTAAGGCACTGGCTTCCAGCTGGTTTAGCTCCTGAACCCTGAACTCTTCCTCACGGTTTCCGGCTGTCAGTCCGTTCTGAATCTGGATGTGCCGGATGTTGAGCTGATTGAATTTTGCTGAAGCCTGACTTGTATCTTCTGAGCGCAGTTTCCATTGCTGCTGCAGCGTTTCTATCTCTTTTTCCAGCGCAGTGGCAGATTTTCGTGTCTCGTCCAGCAAAGGCTGTTTCGCCGAAAAGTTCTCCGTCAGCTGCTTGATTTTATGGAGAATGTCTTCCTTCCTTTCTTTGGAGGAAGACAGCAATTGCAGCGATTGTTCTTTTCTTGCCGAAAGGGCAGCCTCCTCCTGCCGGAGTTGATTCACCTCTTTTTGCAGGTGGTCAATCAAACTCTTTTGGGTGGATTGCCGAAGTTCATTCAGGCTTTGCTGATTCTCTTCGAGTGCAAGTTTATCATTGTGAATCAGGGTGTTAAGACCTGAAATCTCATTTTCCAGCTTCTTTATCTGGATTCCTTTCCCTATTTTATTTCCTTCAAAAACGGAGGTTGAGCCACCCGAAATGCTGAACTTCCGGCGGGTCATGGCGCCCGATATCGAAACCACGGTATGTTCCGACCAGTCCCAGGCCATTTCCCCGAACAACACCGGGGTTTCGGCCGAGGCGTGCTGGGCAAAAGGAATGGGTTTGTCGGTAATGTACACATCATCAAGCAGATACGACACCAGATTTTCATACTGTCCGTCGTATTCCACCAATTTTTTGGCCGGAAGGGCATCCTGCAAATCGGCCGCCTTTTCTGCTTTGAAATTCCGTAAACGGTCCAGTATGAAGAATGCCGATTTGCCTTTTTGGCCTTCAGCGAGCAATTTCATGGCCAGATAAGCCTCGTTCTCTGTCTGCACTACATAGTGGTTCAGATACGGCTCCAGCACCGATTCCAGGGCAATCTTGTATTTTTCTTCAATGTTGATGACATCGGCTACAAGGGGTGCTTTTTTGCTCCAGGATTTGTTTTTACGCAAAAACTTCACCGCTTCTGGAAAGCCTTCCAGATTTTCTACCATGGCCCGGGTGAGGTTCAGCTCGTTTTGGCGGGCATCCAGCTTGCGGTAGAGTTCGGCCAGGCTGCTGCGCAATTTTTCGCCGTTTTCTGCTGTATCGGTTATGGTTCCGGCGAGCTCAATTTCCTTTTTCTCCATGTCCAGAATGCGGGCCGATTTTTCGGTGATGCTTGTCGCTACCGATTCCAGTTTGCGTTCAAAATTCTCCAGGAAAACAGTCTGATCCTCTGTGGCTACCACCGCTTTTTTCAACTCATTTTCAAGGTCAGCCTTCTGGGTTTCAGAATATTCCAGGTTTTTTTCGAGCTGGTACAGCTCCTGCTGGCATTTGCGCAGGTCTTCCTGCTTCAGGTCCAGCCGGGCCCGGAGTTTTTCTGATTCTTCCCTTGCCAAAGCCAGGCTTTCCTGTGCTGCATTCAGTTCGGTTTGCAGTTCATCCAGTTCTTTTTGCCCGGCGGTTTTTCGGGTCCCGATGCTTTCCAGTTCTTTTTGAAGGGCCTCTTTGCGGCCCGTATTGCGGTTTATTTCTTCTGCCAGCTTCTGCAGCCTGTCGGTAAAAAAGCCGATGCGGTCTTCCCGGATTTTCTTTTGGCTTTCTATCTCCCGGATTTTCCCTACAAAATCGTTCAATGTCTTTTGGCGGGAGGAGAGCGTTTTTTCTTCCATCAGCAGCTGTTTTCTTATTTCCTCCAGTTCGGCCTCTTTGGTGGCCACTTGTGCCGAAAGCTTTGCCCGCTCGTCCTTTGCCAGTTGCAATTTGCCGTTTACGGCGCTCAGCTCCTCTGCCCGGGCAGCCATGCTGAAGCGGGCATGTTCGATGGAGGCCTGCCGGTAATTGTCTTTTATCTGGTAGTATTCTTCCGCTTGTTTGGCCTGTTTTTCAAGGGCTTTCATGTTTTTGCGGATTTCGAACAACACATCTTCCAGCCGGGTGAGGTCGGCTTCGGTGTCTTCCAGCTTGCGGAAGGTTTCTTTTTTGCGGATTTTGAATTTGGAGATTCCGGCGGCTTCTTCCAGCAGGGAGCGGCGGCTGTTTTCCCGGTCCGAAAGAATGTCGTCCACCATTTTGAGTTCAATGATGGCGTAGCTGTCGGGTCCGATGCCGGTATCGAGAAACAGGCCGGTGATGTCTTTGAGGCGGCATGTTACACCATTGAGCAAGTATTCGCTTTCGCCGTCGCGGTAATACCGCCGGGTGATGGTAACGGTGGTATATTCTGTGGGCAGGATGTTTTTGTTGTTGAGAAAAGTGAGGCTCACCTCTGCCATTTGCAGGGGTTTACGCTGCCGCGAGCCATTGAAAATAAGGTTCTCCATTTTATCGGAGCGCAGGTTTCGGGTTTTTTGTTCACCCAGCACCCAGCGAATGGCGTCTACCACATTGGATTTTCCGCAGCCGTTGGGGCCCACAATGCCTGTCACACCCCGGTCGAAGTGGATGGTGATTTTCTCCCCGAAACTTTTAAAACCTTTGATTTCCAGCTTACTGAGCAGCATTCTTTACCCTGATTCAGAAAGACCAGTGTTCCACATGGAACATCCGCCATTCCAAAAAGCCTGCAAAAATACGAATAGGCCTTGAAAGTCAAGAAGATTGAAACCATACGGGCAGGAAGTTCGGCGTCCTGCCCAAAAAGCGAAAAGTCCGGATGCAAAACCTTCTGCAATGGGGACAATGGTATTGGGTAAAAACAGGGCGGAGGTATTGCCGATGGTGCGGGTTTGATTTTTATGGATATGAATATCAGACCCGGTGATGGTTGTTTTCCGGATGAACAGTGATTCTGTTTCCTTCGATACAGACCAATGGGCAGGATGCAGAATAAAAATCTTGTAATATTTTTTGAAGCCCGATACATTGCAATCAGAATTCAAGGCCTGCGAACCGGCTGTTTCTTTCTCATGGTTTACCTGAAGGTGGCCGGGCTGCATTTCATCCGGCCTTACCTTGAACGGGCAATTCCGGAAAGTCGGCTCAGCAGCACCAATGAAAAAAAGAAGGCCGGATTAACCTTTGACTTATTACTTCGTATAGCCAGCCAGCAGATGAAAAAAATAATCATACTTATAATTTTCACAGTTTTCCGGAACGATTTATTGGCCCAAACCGGATCCATCGATCTCAACTTTAACCCCTCCGATGCAGGATTCGGATTCGGCGACGGGGCAAACAATACGGTCAGAACCACTGCTCTCCAACCCGACGGAAAATTACTGATCGGGGGGGAATTTACTACCTACAATGGCACCTCAAGCAACTACCTGACCCGCCTGAATGCCGATGGAACTTTGGATGCCGCCTTCAATCCCGGAACCGGTGCAAATGGTTTTGTCAGATCTGCGTCCCTGCAGCCGGATGGTAAAATTTTGGTCGGCGGGGCCTTCACTTCCTGGAACGGCACAGCAGCAAGCCGGATTACCCGCCTGAATCCGGATGGAAGTTTGGATGTGGCTTTCAATCCCGGGACAGGCGCAAACAACAGTGTAGAAACCATCACCCAACAGCCAGATGGCAAAATTTTGGTTGGAGGAGCCTTCACATCCTACAATGGTACAGCGATAAACCGCATAGCCCGCCTGAATCCGGATGGAAGTTTGGATGTTACCTTCAATCCCGGAACAGGGGCAAACGGTACTGTCCTGACCATTGCCCTTCAGCCCGACGGGAAAATTCTGATAGGGGGAGGATTCACAACCTGTAACGGCACGCCAAGAAACTACATGGCCCGTCTGAACCCGGATGGTATTCCTGACCTTACATTTATAACCGGAACAGGAGGAAACTTTGATGTCCGGACTATTGCCCTTCAGCCTGACGGAAAAATTATCATAGGAGGAATTTTTACTATTTGGAATGGTGCGGCCCGAAACAGCATTAACCGCCTGAATGGTGATGGCTCGCCCGATACCGGCTTTAATCCCGGAACAGGCGCCTTTAATAATGAGCTCAATGTTGTTGCCCTGCTGCCTGACGGGAAAATTCTGATCGGGGGAGGATTCACTACATTCAACGGTACGGCACGAAGCCGAATTGCCCGCTTGAACACAAATGGCAGTCTGGATATTACATTCAATCCCGGAACAGGGGCAGGCGGCACAACCTGGACCATAGCCCTCCGGCCCGACGGAAAAATTATCATCGGGGGAGTATTCACTATTTTCAACGGCACGGCAAGAAGTCGCATTGCCCGTGTGAATGCAGATGGCTCATTCGACCCGGCATTTTATCCCGGAACAGGGGCCAACTCCAACATCCGGCCTGCGGCCATCCAGCCCGATGGAAAAATCATTATCGTTGGATCTTTCACTCTTTGGAACAATGTTGTAAGGAACCGCATCGCCCGCTTGAATCCGGATGGAAGTTTAGATGTGGCTTTCAATCCCGGGACAGGTGCAAGCTCCAATGTAAGGACCGTTGCCCTCCAGCCCGACGGAAAAATTATCCTTGGAGGTATTTTCACAGGTTACGATGGAACGACCAGAAACAATATTGCCCGCGTGAACGCAGATGGCAGTCTTGACGCTGCTTTCGATCCCGGAACAGGAACCGGCACAAGCGTCAGTATAGAGACCGCCTGCATCCAGCCCGACGGAAAAATTATCATCGGGGGATCCTTCAGTTCTTACAACGGCACGGCCCGAAGCCGCATTGCCCGTGTGAATGCCGATGGGAGTTTAGATGCCACCTTCAATCCGGGCACGGGTGCAATGGCCACCGTATCGACCATCGCTCTTCAGCCCGACGGAAAAATTATCATCGGGGGATCCTTCAGTTCTTACAACGGCACGGCCCGAATCCGAATTGCCCGCCTGAATGCGGATGGAACTTTGGATGCTGCCTTCAATCCCGGAACAGGAGCAAACAACAACCTCGAGATTATCGCCATCCAACCCGATGGAAAAATCATCATCGGGGGTAATTTCACCTTGTACAACGGCACGGCCCGGAACCGAATTGCCCGCCTGAATGCAGACGGCACCCTGGATGCCTCATTTATTCCGGGAACGGGCGCAAACAGCAATGTGCAGACCATCGCTCTTCAGCCTGACGGCAAAATGATCATCGGGGGATTCTTTACCAATTACAATGGCACAGTTATGAACCGCATCGCCCGTTTGAATGCGGATGGAACATTGGATGCCGGATTCAATACAGGAACAGGTGCAAGCGATGCTGTTAATTCCATCGCCCTTCAACCTGATGGGAAAATACTGATAGCGGGAAGTTTTACATCTTATAACGGCACGGGGAGAAATCGTTTGGCCAGATTGTTGGCAGGTATGCCGCCCGAAATAACCTCCTTTTCCCCAGCCTCCGGTTGTGCGGGAATTTCCAACATCACAATTACGGGAAATTTCTTTTCCGGCGCTACAGCAGTGAGCATAGGCGGAACAGCAGTAAATTCTTTTACCGTTAATTCAGCCACCGAAATTACGGCCACAGTCGGCTCCGGCACCACCGGCACCATACAGGTGAGTACCCCGTCGGGTAGTGTTACCAGCAGTGGAACATTTACGGTAATTCCGGCCCAAACCTGGTATCTGGATGCGGATGATGACAATTATTACACAGGCAGCGGAATCTCCCAATGCAGCAGCCCGGGAGCCGGTTATAAAAACATTGGATTGCTGGGCCAGAACGACTGCAACGATTCCGATCCCGGCGTTTGGCGCACCGGCAATTTCTACACCGATGCGGATGGGGACGGCTATACAATCGGCGCCCTGCAATCTCTTTGCTACGGAACGGGCATACCGGCAGGGTATTCGGCCGGCAGTCTGGGAACGGATTGCGACGACAGCAATCCTTCGCTAAATACAAGTTGTGCAAGCTACATATGGACCGGCACGAGCAGCGGAGACTGGAATACACCCTTAAACTGGAGCTCCAATTTGGTGCCCAATGCCGGAACAGATGTGCTTATCCCGGCCGGAACACCAAACAGTATAAATTCAGGAGGAGAATTCAATTGCAAATCGGTTACCCTTCGCAGCGGAGCTATGGTGACCATCACCAGCGGAGGGGTTTGGAATATCCATGGTAATATTCAGACAGGTTCTTTTGTGTTGATAAAAGGAGCTGGAAAAGTAGTGCTTAGGGGAACAGGCATTCAGAATCTGAATGGCATCATCCGTCTGAACCATATTGATTTTGCCAACACATCGGTTTCCGGAGTGGTCGTGGCACCCAATTCGCAGCTTCAGATAGAACCGGGCGGAGTGGTCAGTTTTCTGCCCGACAGCCGCCTGAATACGAATGGAAATATGCTGCTTACCTCCTCTGCCGCAGGTAGTGCCAAAATCGGCCCCATTCCTGCCTCGGCTGTCATCAGCGGAGAAATTGCTCAGGAGCGCTACCTGCCTTATGGATCAGGGGCGGGTGCCTGGTACTTTTTGGGCTCTTCCTTCAGCGGAAAGAATTTCACCGATTTTGTGGATGACTTTAAAATGGTGGGTCTTACCCCCGGCTTCGGCAGCCAGGGCGGAGCTATCTTGCCAACCACCAATCCGGAGCGCAATACCGTATTCAAATACGATGAGCCCAACCACCACATCTGGTACGATGAGGCACAGAATCGAGGATGGGTGGCACCCGGTACGGCCGAAAATGTAGTTCCCGGAAGTGGCTACAGAATGTGGGTAGATTACTACAGCAACAGCAGTCACAAGTTCGACAACAAGGGAACCCTTACCCGAAATGATGTCAACTTTCCGCTGAGCCACACTGTTCAGCCCGGATGCATTCCTGCCAGTTTCCCATGCAATGAGCCGGGCCTTCGGGGATGGAACCTGCTGGCCAACCCCTACCCCTGCGATATAGATTGGAATCTACCTTCAGGTCCAACAAGTCCTTGGGAAAAACCCGGAACCATGAATGATGCTTTTTATACCTGGAATTCCTCTGCTCCGGGCAGCGGATACAGGGTTTATGTGACAGGTACCGGAACTGCTTTGGGTGTGACCGAAAGTGAAGTGACCAACCCGAATATCATCCCCAGCGGACAAGGATTTTTTGTTTATGTTACCTCACCGGGTACCCCAAGCCTGATTGTGAGAGAATCTGCAAAATCCACCACATCGGCAGGGACATTCGTAAGGATGGCCAGCAACGACCAGAAAATAAAAATCAGACTGACCCAAAACGGAACAGAAAACTATCAGTATGATGCGATGCTTCGGATGCAGGCCGGTGCTACCGACCAGTTTGATTTGAACCGGGATGCACAGGTATTGTCCGGTCCGGGCTATCACTTTGGATTTTCTTCTTTTGGTTCGATGACTGCACCGCTGGTCCTGCAAACCATAGAGCAGCCTTCAGGCACCAAAGTGATTCCAATGGAAATGGACTACAAAGGATCCATGGGAACCTACAAATTCAGATTTACTGAACTGGAAAGCCTGGAACCGGGAATGACAGTGTACCTGAAAGACAATTATACAGGAGAACTGATTCCGTTAGACTCAGATACAGAAACAGAGTTTTTGGTAATGGATGAAAGCACCGCCACATCTGACCGTTTTGAGCTGATACTCCAGCCGGAGGGTCTGACTTCGGTATCGGGATTTGAAAAGGGCAGGATGGTGATGGTAAATCCCAATCCGTCGGCAAACAGCGAAGGAGCAGTCTTGGTACTGAAAGGCTTTGGACCCGGGCATGCAATGGTACAAATCACAGATATGACGGGCAGGGAGATTTCAGCAGGCAGGGCGCCCCTGTCCGGAGCAGGTACGGAAGAGATTAATCTTCCGCAGGGACTTCCGGCGGGCGTGTACACCATCAAAATCCAAACCGGGACACAGCAGATTACCCGCAAGTGGGCGGTGAAATAAGCCGAAGATTTTTCTCTAACACAAAAGCCACTCCGCAGGGGGTGGCTTTTTTTAACCCGGAAACGAAGTCAATTACACATCCGGTAAATCATTATTTCCCAGCGCAGACCCCCGACTGTGAAGCTGCGAAAGTTTTTTTCCGGAAAGTCTGCGGCCGGATTTTCTTGTAATTGTTTGACCATCAGCACTATACCAAATTTCATTTCGGTATGTAATCTCAATACCTTTGTTTCGTTGCTTCAACGCACAAGGGTTCCCTTTTCATGAGTCTGTCTTCCCTGAGTCTCCGACGCCCCGTTCTGGCGGTGGTCATGTCCATCCTGATTGTGTTATTTGGAGCTATTGGTTTCCAAAAACTGGGTGTGAGGGAGTATCCGGCCATAGACCCGCCCGTGATTACCGTCAGAACCCAGTACACCGGAGCCAATGCCGAAATCATTGAAAGTCAGATTACCGAGCCCCTCGAAAAAGCGATCAACGGCATTGCCGGTGTGCAGACCATCTCTTCTTCCAGCAATTTGGGCGCCAGCACCATTACAGTAGAATTTGGCCTGGAAACGGAAATGGAGCAGGCCGCTGCCGATGTGCGGGATAAAGTGGGGCAGGCCGTACGGCAATTGCCGCAGGACATAGACGCTCCTCCGGTGGTCTCCAAAGCCGATGCCTCGGGCGATTTTCTCATCATCATGCCGGTGCAAAGCAAAACCCGCAGTATTCTGGAAGTTACCGATTATGCCAACAATGTAATCCTCGAAAAACTCCAGACCATTCCCGGGGTAAGTACCGTCAATGTGTTCGGGGAAAAGAAATACTCCATGCGGATTTGGTTCGATCCCGTGAAAATGGCTGCTTATCGCATTGCTGCTCAGGATATTAAAAATGCTCTGGACCGGGAAAACATAGAATTGCCGGCAGGAAAAGTAGCAGGAAACGCCACCGAACTCACGGTGCGTTCTTATGGCCGGCTCAGCACCGAAGAGGAGTTCCGCAACCTCATCCTGAAGGAAGAAAACGGCAATTTGGTCCGGTTGCAGGATGTGGCCGATGTGGTCTTGGGTGCCGAAAATGAAGAAACCGCCATCAAAAAGAACAATGTCAATGCCGTAGGTCTGGCCCTGGTGCCCCTGCCGGGTGCCAATTATGTCGCCATTGCCGATGAATTTTACAGACGCCTGGCGCAGATAAAAAAAGAGTTGCCGGAAGATTTTATGGTGGATGTGTCGGTGGATAAAACCCGGTTTGTAAAAAACTCCATCACCGAAGTGGAAGAAACCCTCCTGCTGGCCTTCATTCTGGTGGTGCTCATCATTTATCTGTTTTTCCGGGATTGGGTCATTGCCTTCCGTCCGCTGATAGATATCCCCGTTTCTCTGATCGGCACTTTTTTCATCATGTATGTGATGGATTTCAGTATCAATGTGTTAACCCTGCTGGGCATTGTGCTGGCCACGGGTTTGGTGGTAGACGACGGCATTGTGGTTACCGAAAATATCTTCAAAAAAATGGAAGAGGGCAAAGACCGGGAAACGGCTGCCCGGGAAGGCTCCGATGAAATCTATTTTGCTGTCATTGCTACCTCCATCACCCTCGCGGTGGTGTTTTTACCGGTGGTTTTTCTGCCCGGATTTGTCGGAAGTTTATTCAGGGAATTCGGGATTGTCGTAGCCGGAGCGGTACTCATTTCGGCAGTCGTTTCCCTCAGCCTCACCCCGGTGCTGAATGTAAAGTTGTCCCGCAACGACCACAAGCGCTCCCGATTTTACCGTTTTTCGGAACCCTTTTTTGTGTCTATGGACAATGCTTACCGACGCACACTCAGCAGTTTTATGCAACAGAAATGGCTGGCCTGGGGCATACTGGTTTTCTGTTTTGGTCTCATATTTTTTGTGGGGAAAATGCTGCCTTCCGAGCTGGCCCCGCTCGAAGACCGGAGTTTGTTCCGCATTTCTACCCTCATGCCCGAGGGCACCAGTTACGATGCCTTTGAAAAATTTATGGACCGCTCCACCCAGTACATGATCGATTCGGTATCGGAGCAGCGGATTGTGGTTTCGATTGTAGCGCCTTCCTGGGCAGGCTCGGGTTCGGTCAATTCGGGCATCATCAGCATGGTGCTCAAAGATCCTGCGAAAAGGAAAAAAAGCCAGAAGGAAATTGTGGAAGGCCTGAACAAAAAGCTGAGTAAGTTCCCTGAGGGAAAGCTCTTTATGCTGCAGGAGCAAACCATTTCTGCCAGTGGCTCAGGGCGTTTCGGTTTGCCGGTACAATTTGTTATCCAAAATCTTAATTTCGAAAAACTGAGGGAAAAACTGCCTGCCTTTCTGGAAGAAGCCAACAAAAATCCGGTCTTTCAGGGGGTAGATGTAAATCTGAAATTCAACAAACCGGAGGTGCAGGTGGGCATCGACCGGATGAAAGCCGCGGAACTCGGAGTATCGGTTTTTGATGTGGCCAATACACTTCAGCTGGCGCTCAGCGGCAGGCGAATGGGGTATTTTCTCATGAACGGTAAGCAGTACCAAATCATCGGCCAGGTGGACCGCAACAACCGTGATGAACCTCTGGATCTCAGGAATTTGTATGTAAGGAGTAAATCCGGCGCCCTCATTCAGCTGGATAACCTTGTGCGCATGGAGGAGCAAAGTGCCCCGCCTCAGATTTTTCATTACAACCGGTACAAGTCGGCCACGGTGTCTGCCGGATTGGCACCGGGCAAAACCCTGGGAGATGGCATCGATGCTATGAACGAAATTGCCAAAAAAGTGCTGGACGATTCTTTTGCCACCGACCTGAGTGGTCCCAGCCGCGATTTTGCCGAAAGTTCAGGCAATACCCTATTTGCATTCTGGCTCGCCCTGGCCCTGATTTATCTCGTGCTGGCAGCCCAGTTTGAAAGTTTTACCGACCCCGTCATCATCATGGTTACCGTGCCCCTGGCATTGGCCGGGGCCTTGTTTTGTTTGTTTGTCTTTGGCCAGACCCTGAATATTTTTTCACAGATCGGCATGATTATGCTCATCGGCCTGGTGACCAAAAACGGGATTTTGATTGTGGAATTTGCCAATCAGAAACGGGCATTGGGATTGTCTAAAACTGAAGCCGCCATAGAGGCAGCAGCCGCACGCCTTCGGCCCATCCTGATGACCAGCCTTGCCACAGCCCTGGGTGCCCTGCCGATTGCTTTGGCCCTGGGAGCCGGAGCTTCCAGCCGGATTCCCCTGGGGATTGTCATTATCGGAGGGATTATGTTTTCGCTTTTTCTTACCCTGTTCGTTATCCCGGCGGTTTACGCTTTTTTATCCCGGAAAAGACCGGGTCTTTCTTCAGAGTCCGTTGCCAACTGAGGGGCAGGGCCTGCGCAGCGTGAAGAAAATCGCTTTACAAGGCATCCTCACAGAAAATCCCGATCTCCTTCATTTCCGCGGGGTTAATTCGCGATATGCTGTCATTGGTGGGATAGCGCCGGATGAGTTCGTTCAGCACACATTCACAATAGGGTCGGGCGTTCTTTTTTCCTTGTTGGGTGGCCATCGAGGTACAGGAATCCACAAATGCTTTTTGGGTGGCCTCGGGCCAGATGATCCGGGTGGTAAGGTCTTGTCCCTCGCACTCGGATACAATAGAACCGAACTCTCCCATTTCCATATTTTCAAACTGATTGGGACTGGGATAGCGCTGCATAATTTTTCTCAGTACGCAATCGCAGTGTTTTTCGGGGTCCATAAATCCAAACCTTTCGGCTGCCGAAAAACAATCTTTTTTAATTTTCTCTTTGTCTCTCTCGGTCCATTCTGTTTTGCAGGCAGAAAACAAAGCAATGGATAGAAAAAAGGCAATAGTTCGGAATCTCATAGCTGATTTTATGAATAGGGTATTCGGGTCTGAATGCTCCGCCCCAGGGTAAGAGCATCGGTATATTCCAGCTCCCCGCCAACGGGAACACCCCGGGCAATGGTGCTGATTTTCAATCCCAAAGGAAGCAGTTTTTTACTTAAATAAAATGCTGTGGTGTCGCCTTCCATATTGGGGCTCAGCGCCAGAATAACTTCCTTGATTTCTCCGCCTGCCGCCCGCTGCATGAGCGATTCAATGTTCAGTTCATCAGGTCCCGTGCCGGCCATCGGCGAAATGATGCCGCCCAAAACATGGTATAGGCCCTGAAATTGCAGGGTGTCTTCTATGGCCATCACATCCCGGCTGTCTTCCACTACGCAAATCACGGAGCGGTCTCTTTTTTTGCTTTGGCAGATGTGGCAGGTTTCTTCTTCCGAAATATGACCGCATTCTTTGCAGTAGAGGGTTTTGGTCCTCAGGTTTACCAATGACGATGCCAGATCTACCGTGGCGCTTTCATCCGATTTCAGCAAATGCAGAGCGAGGCGCATGGCCGTTTTTTTGCCAATTCCGGGCAATTTGGAAATCTGGCTTACGGCCTCTTCTACCAGTCTGGTCGGAAAATTCATTTGCTTTTCAGGACAAACTTAAAAGTTTGCGAAGGGTTTTGAATAAAATTCTACTCCAGTTCCAGCTCTTCCGGAGCCGGCTCGGCCGGTTCGCTTACGGCAGCGCTACCGGTATCTTTTTTGTAAGAGCGGCTTGGGCAATAGGGAAGCGGGAACTTCTTTTTGGGAAAAAATCCGGGCCGGATTCCCAAAGATTTATCCCGGTAAACCTTTTCCATAAAGAGGCCGAATACCGGCAATGCCGTTTTGGAACCTTCTCCGGTTCGCAGAGATCTGAAATGTACACACCTTTCTTCGGCCCCAACCCAAACCCCGCCGACAAGGTCTTTGGTTACCCCCATAAACCAGCCGTCAGATTGATTTTGCGAGGTTCCGGTTTTGCCGCCCATTTCATTCCCGTAAAAAATATTGAAGCTAAAAAGTGCCTGCGCTGTTCCTCCCGGCTCCTGCAGGGTTCCTTTCAGCATGTGCACCATGTTGTAGGCCGCCTGTTCGGTCATCACCTTGCGGGTTTTGGGAACAAAATTGCGGATCAGGTTGCGGTTGCGGTCTTCTATCCGGCTCACAATCATGGGTTCATTCCAGAAACCGCTGTTCAGAAAAACGGAATAGGCAGTCACCATATCCAGCAGCGAAACATCGTTGCTCCCCAATCCAATGGAGGGAATGGGTTTTAATGGCGTGGTAATACCGCAGGCTTTCGCAAAATCGGCTACCTTCTGCGCCCCCAGGAGATAGGTTAGTTGCGCTGCCACCGAATTGATGGACCGGCCCATGGCATAGCGAAGGGTCATGTTGGCACCGGAATATCCACCTGTGGCGTTGCCCGGGGCCCAGGTTTTGTGCACCATAATACCGGCAGAATCTTCGTCGTATTCATACTTGACATACCGGTCCTGGATGCGGGAGCAGGGATTGTAGCCGTTTTCCATGGCGCATCCGTAAACAAAAGGCTTGAAGGTACTGCCCGGCTGCCGCACAGATTGCTCCACATGGTCGTACTTGAAAAAATCGTAATTTATGCCCCCTACCCAGGATTTGATTTGCCCCCGGAAAGGATCCATGACCAAAAATCCGGCATGGAGCAGTTTTTTGTAGTAACGCAGGGAGTCTATGGTGCTCATCATGACGGTATCGGGCCCTTTCCAACTGAACAAAACCATTTTTTTTGGCATCTCCAGATACTTGTTGATGGAATCGGATTGTTCTCCGAATTTCTTTTTCAGGGATTTGTATGCACCTGTCTTCAGCACCTGATTCTCAATGAAGTTGGGAATCTCATTTTTCTTTTCATCAATCCAGGGATTTTGTCCCCTCCAGTGGTCATCAAATCTTTTTTGAAGGGATTTCATGTGCTCGTGTACGGCTTCGGTGGCATGTTTCTGCATGCGGGTATCAATGGTCAGAAAGATCTTCAGGCCGTCGGTGTAAATGTCAAAATCATTTTCTTCTCCCCATTTGTTCAGGTATTGGGTAAGAAAGGAGCCATAGTAATCGAGCACGCCGTCGGGATGCAGTTCCTGGGTGTAATTCAATTTGATGGGCAGGGCAGAGAGGGAGTCGAATTGCCGGTTGTTGATGAAATGGTATTTTTTCATTTGGGCCAGTACCGTATTTCTGCGGTTCAGGGCTTTTTGGTAATTTTTCTTCGGATTGTAGGTGGTGGTGGCTTTCAGCATCCCGATCAAAAGTGCGGCTTCTTCGATTTTCAGCCTGCCGGGGCTTGTTCTGAAAAAGGTTTGTGCTGCCGTTCGTATTCCATAAGAATTGGACCCGAAATCCACCGTATTCAGGTACATGCTCATGATTTCTTCCTTGGTATAGTTTTTTTCCAGCTTGGTGGCCGTAATCCATTCTTTGGTTTTGTCTACCAGGGTTTTAAGTCCCGGTATAAAACTGAGCAGCCCCTTGAAATTTTCCTTTTTCCGGGTCTTGTACAGGTTTTTGGCCAATTGCTGTGTGATGGTGCTTCCGCCCCGCTTGTCGCCCCGGGCCATGTAGTACACAATGCCCAGCGTGGCCCCCAGGTCTACCCCGGTGTGGTCCAGAAAATTGATGTCTTCGGTGGCCAGCAGGGCCTTTACCACAAAGGGCGAAATGCCTTTATACTCAGTCGGTGATCGGTTTTCGCGGTAATATTTTCCCAGCAATACCCCGTCGGCAGAATACACCTCCGAGGCCATGGCCAGTTTGGGTTTCTCCAGTTCGGCCAGTCCGGGACTTTTTCCGAACAGCCAAAACAGGTTGTTTTCTACCGCAGTGAAATAAAACCATATAATAAAGACTGCCAAACCGAAGTTACGCCAAAGAACTTTTACATAATAAAAGGGCGTTGCCGGTTTGGGCTTTGGAATGTACAAAAGGGCTAAAATCCATCGGATCAACTCTCCCAAAAGGAGAAGGAATAAAAGGACCAGTCCGAGAAGTGCGAACAGAAAATTAATAAGTCTTTCTTTCATAGCAGATTGGCCTTTTTCTTAAAGCCTATCCTATTTTTGAACCTGCAATTAAAGTTAGTTTTACGGGAATTGGTTTTGGCCGGTGGTCAATTTTCGGGAATCAGCACCCATTACCATGGTTTTCCAACACCATATTGTCGATAAGCCTGACTCCTTCTACCCGGGCGGCAAGGCAGATGGCGGGGTTTGATACGGGTATTCCGGGCAAAACCGGTTCCATCGTGTCGGCATCAACCCATTCCAGGTATTCAAGTTCAATATCCGAAAATTTTTCCAGGAATCGCTTTGCCGCCATTTGAGAAGCATCGGGATTTTGGATATCAAATTCGGCCATTGCCAGGCTAAGGCCCTTGTTTAGTTGGGAAGCCGTTTTAAGGCCGGCCGGGCTCAGGCGAGCATTGCGGGAGGAAAGCGCCAATCCGTCTTCATTTCGGGCAGTCGGGCAGGCCACCAGCTGCAGATTGAAATCGAGGTCTTGAATCAGCCTTTTCACCACTGCCACCTGCTGAAGGTCTTTGCTGCCGAAATAGGCCTTAGCCGGCTCCACAATGTGGAAAAGCCGGGAAACCACCACCGCCACACCCGAAAAATGGCCCGGCCTCATCTCACCTTCCAACACAGAAGTAAGGGGACCAAACTCCATGGATATGGCCGGAATCCGTTCGTAGAATGCATCAGCATCCGGGGCAAAAATCAGGTCTGCTTGTTCTGCCTCCAGCATCCGGCAGTCTGCCTCCAGATTTCTCGGGTACTTTTCCAAGTCTGCCGCCTGATTGAATTGGAGCGGATTGACAAATATGGAAACCACCACCACATCACACTCGGCCCTGGCCCGCCTCACCAAAGAAAGGTGTCCTTCATGCAGTGCGCCCATCGTAGGAACGAAACCAATGGTTTTTTTCTGGTTCTGCCAGTTTCTTACATGATATTTTACCAAATCTTTCCGGTGCACAACTTCCATAACAATCTTTTTAAGAATCAGCAATTTAGGTCAATTTCCGGGGAAAGGCTCCACCTTGTTTTTGTCCAAATTCAAAGGGCAATGCTACATTGTTTATTGAATTTTGCCTAAAATTTGTATAATTTTGCAATTCAGTTTCAGACACCTTAAAAAGACCATAATTGCCCCTCTATGTCAAAGCTTAGAATCCTTTATGCAGCCAGCGAAATCAATCCTTTCCTCCAAACCTCCGAAGTAGCCGATTTTATCCGGCGTATTCCGCAGGTAATGCAGGAAAAAGGAATGGAAATCCGAATACTGGTTCCCCGCTTCGGAACCATCAACGAAAGAAAAAACCGATTGCATGAGGTAGTAAGATTGTCCGGAATCAATATTTCCGTAGGCGACGAAGAAAAACCCCTGGTGATCAAAGTGGCTTCCATTCCGAATGCCAAGCTGCAGGTCTATTTTATTGATAATGAAGATTATTTTCACCGCAAATCTGTTTTTGTGGATGCAGAAAACAACTTTCATTCCGACAACGACGAAAGGGCGATCTTCTTCTGCAAGGGTGTTTTGGAAACGGTGAGAAAGCTGGGATGGGCCCCCGATATCGTGCATTGCAACGATTGGATGACCAGCCTCATTCCCATGTACATGAAGACCACTTATAAAAACGACCCCATGTTTAAAAACTCCAAGGCCGTTTTCTCTGTGTACAACACCGAATTCGATCACAAATTCGACCGCAAAAGCATGCTGGAAAAAGTTAAGATGATTGACATTGAAGACAGTATGCTGACCAACCTGAATTCTGCCGATTTTGAAGGCCTGCTGAAGGTAGGAATGGAATACGCCGATGTGGTCATGAAAAGATCTGAGCCGTACAGCGAAAAGCTGAATGAAATGTTTTCTTCTATGGCCAACGCCAAAAACAAGCGTGTGGAAGAAATCAATCACGAAAATGAAGACTGGGTGGAAGACTATATGTCCATCTACAAAGAACTGGCCAGCTGATTTTGAAACGCTTACCTCTCATCCTGAAACTGGTGTCTATTTGGGCACCATTTCTTTTTTTGGCCTCCTGCATCGGCCCGAACAATGAGGCATTTGAAGCCCCGCCCGACTTGTCTCAGGTGCAGACCGAGTTTACAGATACTTTTTCCATTGCGATGGAAACCTATCGTCTGGATTCTGTGAACACAGGTGGCCGTGAATATCTGATGGCAGGAAAATATGAGGATGGAATTTTGGGACCGGTATCCTGCGAAAGCTATTTCCAGTTTTTGCCCCCCTCCTATCCGCTGGCCTATCCGGCAGGCATCATCGAAAACAGCATCGAGGCCAGCATTGCCCTTCGCTTCGATTATACCTACGGCCTCTTACCGGAAACCCTGGATACCTATACCCTGCACAGGCTTACCGAAAACCTCAGCGGCGATGTTACCTATTTCAACAATACTCCGCCGCCGGCATACGAATCTCAGCCATTTACTGCTACCGATTCTGCAGTGAGAGACAAAAGAATCCTGACCATCAGAGCCAATGCACTCGGGAGAGAAATCATGGACAAATGGAAAACCCTCGGCAGCTTTCAAAATGATGTTCAGTTTTTGGGGCTCTTCAAAGGTTTTGCCCTGAAGTCTAAAAATACCTACGGCTATGCAGCCCGCTTTGATTTGCGCGACAGTGCCGGCTTTCCTCC
>CANHCT010000044.1 GCA_947459175.1 Hymenobacteraceae bacterium | reverse complement strand
TCTACAAATGACCATGCAGAATCTTTCAATGCAAAAAAAAGGTTACAGGGCCAACCTGAGAGGTATTTCAAACCCCGCTTTCTTCCCGTTTCAAATGGAAAAATTGTTCGCTTAAATTCCACCGGGTCCCCGGTGTTTTCCGCTGACCCGAATTTTAGCACTGAATCTCATACGTTGCACTGAACTTTCTATAAGTGACTCTCTTCCTGCGATGTGACGCCGCCACACTTTCAATAAAGCACATGTTGGCCGCTGCTGGTGAGTCGTTTAGGGTCCAGATGTTTACTCACTTGGCAATAAGACAAAATTGAGTTTTTGGGCATGTTGCAGGGCATAAAAAAATAAATATTTTTGCCTTTGTTGTTTACCTTTACGAATAGTTTTCAAAACTAGAAGCTTGAATTCAGGATTGCAAATCCAAATTAGTAAAAAATTTTGGAGTGGCGGTGGGGGCGCAACTAGTTTAATATTTTTAAATCATGTTAACAGAAAAAACAATTAAAGCAAAATACTTTGATCTTTGCCTAAAAATAGATCAGCTGGAGAAACAACTTGATATAAGTTATTCAGATAAGATAGAAGGGTTCGTTCAGGATCTAAGAAGAGAGCGAGACGTACTCTCTTGGGTTTTGCGATCAGAAGATCCAAATGATGATATCTTTCCTTAGTATAAAGTTTAAAAGGCAACAGACTTCCTAAATATTAAAATTTAGTTTAAAATTTTTAAAACATGAAATCTGAAAATACAATCAGAACCAAGTATTTAGAACTTAGTCAGGAGATAGACGTACTTGAAAAAGAACTTGCTATAAAAGATATAGAAAATATTGTTACCGGATTAATGTTGCATGGGACACTAGGTGAATTGAAGGAAAAAAGAGATGTTCTCAAATGGGTTTTAAATGAATTAGTGTAGAATATGAAAATCCACGATTATCCAAAAACCCTAGAGCTTTCAAATGGATAAGCTCATATCTGGCTTATCTGAGAAAAGACTATTCAATATTGCTTTTTCACTAATTGTGGGGGAAGGGAATTGGATGGAAAGGGACTATTATAATATTCTACTAGAAGATAAACTATATATTAGAGTATCCGATGATAACCCCATTAAACTCCAAAATCATGACAATTATAATGGAGAAAAGGCAGAATTTCTTTTCAGAGCTCTAATAGAGCACAATCCAAATTATCCCTTTTATTGGTTTGGCTTAGCAATTTGTAGAGGCCACATTCCCTATTATGACGCCTGGTATATAGGTGATCAAGATGAGATAATTGAGTTACTTAGTAAGGCAATTCAACTTTTGGATGACCATCCTACATTCTATTATTATAGAGCTATTGCTTTTCGACATAAGGAAGAATATGAAAATTCGATTGAAGATTATGAAAAAACTATTTTTCTTGATGACAAATATGTTGATGCTTATATTGACTTAGCTTGGATTTATCGTTTCTCTAAAAATGATTATAAGAATGCGATTGAGGTCATTTCAAGGCTGATAGAAATTTTTCCGAATGAGCACAAATACTTTTCAAAGAGAGCGGACATAAGCCTTGAATTTAGGAAGTATAGTAATGCAATTCAAGACTATTCAACCGCCATTACAAAATCACGAGCAGCTCAATATGATATGAATAGCATAGAGGGCAATGAATGCGGCAACTTATTTAATATTGCGGTGTGCAAAGAAAAAATTGGGGATTTTAGTGGTGCACTCTCCGATGTTGAGTCGGTGTTATGGGCATGTGAATATTATTCACCACAATTCATTGATAGTGCAAGGTCTTTGAAAGACAAGTTATCTAAAGTTGTCATCACTCCTTAGAGTTAGCGCCCCACTATAAGAATTTTATAATAAATCTAGGATCTTCGACTAGGTAACACCATCTTTTTTTGGATTCTGAGCAAAGTGCAGAATCAATTTCTCAGTTCATAAATGCTTTTTGTAATTCTAGAATTTAAGTATGTATGCCATAACTTATGGTCCTGCTTTAACTTCTGGTGTGTGTTTTTAGCCTATATTTTACCAAGTTTTTTAAGCTCCCAAAAACATTTTGCAGTCGCTGTAATGTCAACAGCTGCATTATGAGCTTCTTCAAAACCTGTCCGAAATAGTTTATAATGCAATTCAGAAAGTTTTGGCCATTTGAAGCCATAAGGTCCGTTTATTGCACAAAAGTTTGTAGATTTTTCCATCGTGCAAATTTTGTTTTTGCTTGGAATAGTATTTTCCATTCCATTTCTCAAAAATTCTGAACCAACAATTTTCTCATCAAAAGACATATTATGTGCTACAAGATAACTTGCTTGACCGATGAGAGTATTAAATTGTTGTAAAACCGAACTGATTGATTGCCCTTCCCGAAGTGCTTTTTCGGTTGATATTCCGTGAATCCTTGAAGCGTCTGCAGGTATAGTAAAACCCTCTGGTTTAATTATAAAGTCACCGCCAGAAATTTTGTTACCGTTATTGTCATAATACAAGAAGGCAAGTTGAACAAGACGAGGCCAATTATTTAGGTCGGTAATCGGGGCTTTCCAATTTTTAGGTAGTCCTGTTGTTTCTGTGTCAAAAAATAGATACATTTTATTTCGTTTTTAATTTATGCTTACTCTGTTCAGTTTTCAGCGTCCCTGTTTTTTTTGCTGTCATGTTCCAGTTGCGGCCAACGTGTCGGGCCTTGCCGATGTGAGGGATCCCCTAACTGCAGCAAAGCAAAATTAGGATTTCCGTGCCTTTGCCAATGCTAAGAAAAAAGAAGCCAGCCCTCATATTCGGCAAGGCCCTGTTGGCCGCTGCTGGTTAATTAGTATTATGTTAAGAGGAGTTGAAAACTAATTTTACCAAGTTACCATAAAATGGAAACCTTTTAATAATATTATTCCTGCTTCCGTAGATTTACTACTTGTATTATTAATGACAAAGTTAGAGTTAAATTCAAATCCATCATATTCAGAAGAAAGTTCCTCTAAAATATGTTTAATCAATGAGAGAATGTTTGATTCTTCAACCCAGTCTTTTTTATCATCGACACCGGCTACAACAACAAAAGTTTTTTTTGATCGATTTTGAATATCTCCTAGTTTTATGTGAAAATCATTTTGATTGTAGTGGATTATCATAAACAGGTTATTGCAATTAGTTGCTTCATAATTTCATTTCAAACAAAAAGCTCTTACACGTAGGACTGCCTTCTGTAGTTATGTAAAAATATCTATTTGCCAAAAAAATTCCATTATTTTCACTGAGATCTGGTAGTATTGTAGAAAATCTTTCAAAAGTTCGTGATTTAGGATTATACTCAACTTTAAAGTTCTCTTTATCAGGAATGATTACTTTTTTATTTATCATCCCAAGGGGTTTTCCTAGTAACTTATTACTATTTGAATAAAAGGTAGTAAAGCCTGATGTCATATGATCATAAATCATATATTCACCAAAATTATTTGTCACGAGAACTTTTCCTTCTTCAACTTCAATACCTTCACTTACATACATTGGCTGATTTGGGTAAGAACCGGTATATGAAATATATTTTTCTTTTATTGTGTCGCTTCCGATATTGTATTCAAAATAAACTGAGTTGTAGTTAAGTGGGAAATTAAATGTTCTCAGGCAACCAATATATTTATTCCCAACCAAAAATCCGCCTCCTGGAGCACGACCTGGATAGTTTTGAGGAACATATGCTAAGTCTATTTTCGACCATGAATTTGTAGTGACGTCAAAAATTGAAATAATGGTTAAAATACTTGTTCCTGATAAATGTTCGATTGAATAGTACTTATTACCATGTACAAAACTACATGACTGTTCTGATGTAGATCCGAATGGATTTAATGGCAGATTTGTGACAAGCCCTGTATTGATATCATAACTCAGAAATGTATTTATTGGGCCTTGGCCACATTGGGCATTTAATCTTCCAACAAGATATATTTTATTTTTATGTGTAAACAATCTGCCTAATATTAAATTATCTCCAAAGGACTTCCTCTGAATAATTTGGCCAGATACCGAAAGATCTGTAGGACTTAATGTGTCTCCTACATTGGACTCGATTCCGCATAATGCTAACCATTTGTTTCCAGTATAATATTCCAAGCATTCAGTATTATTGTTATAAAAGGTGAAACCAGTTGGGATTGTTGTGGTTGGAATAGAATCCCTCTGTTTGGTTGTAAAAGTTGGTATCGATTTACCGGGAACCCATTTACTGCCATCATATCTAAGAAAATCTTCTATAGAGGGCTGAATGGTTGAAATATTTTTGCCCTGCATCTTTGATGCATTCCAAATCGCATCATCATTTTTTGCACTAATATTTAAACCAGGTGTTATGTTAATCCCTGTGCCTGCTGAATAAGTATTTACACTGTCTTTACCCGTTTTCCAACTTGTCCCGTTCCATTTTAAAACATCTTTATTGGCTGGTGTGGCTGGGTCAACAGTTCTACCTTGAAGTTTATTCGCATTCCAAAGCGGGTCGTTTACTTTTCCAGCAAAAGTGTTTCCGTTTAAGTCCATACCAGTACCAGCTTGGTAGGTTCCCACGCTGTCTTTCGAGCGAATTACAAAATTTGGATAGGTTCCAGTTATAGTTGTGGCTCCTTGTCCTGTAAGTGTTACATCTCTGTCTCCGTTTTGCGCAAACAAAGCAAATGGCACTGCATTCAAGGGATTTGTGCTGCTTATTGTAAAATTGTCGCCACCAGCTGGGTCAATTTCAGTTTTTACAAACTTTGGTCCGTTGCTCCAGTCTAGGTTTGCGTAGATTCCGCTCAGTACGGTCCCGGCTCCGATTTGTAAGGCAAAAAGTCCCTGACTGGTTGTGGTTAGTGTATGTGTCTCGGTGTATAAGGGGTTTGAGCTTGTTGCCGTTTCCAGTAGTGAAAGCCTGATTTTAATGGGTTGGTTGGGAATGGATTGTCCGGTTGCATTTCTGGCAACACCCTGATAGGAAATTGTTTTTGGGGTTTGTCCGTAGCTTAATAGTGAAAAACAAATAGTTAATAGAAGAAGAAATAGGTTTTTCATGTTATTCAAAGTGTTAAAATTATTGATGAATTACTTTAGAGCTAATTGATTTTCCGTTTAATAATTGAACTCTCAATTGGTATAAGCCTTTCGGCAAATTGGAAACTATGTATTCGAAATCTGTTCCTGTAATTAAAGATCGATAAACTTCTCTTCCATTGGCATCAAAAAGACAGTAGTTTTCAATTTCTGACTTTGCCTCAAAGTGGAACACATTGGAAAATGGATTAGGATAAATATGATAGGCATCTACTTCAGGATATGTATATGAAGTAAAGATATCCCCATAGGGTTGTTGAAAACCGATATTAAAGCTTAAGCCTGTTCCTGAAATTTCAGACACAATTGGCTCCCCAATGGAAAAGCTGAACTTATTTTCCGTATCAACCAAAGTTCCACCAGCAGCTCCAAAGAGTGTCTGACCCATTGAGCAAAGTGGTAGTATTGAATAAATGGATAGTATTATAAGTTTCATTCCTGATTAATTTTGATGCAATGTTAAATAAAAAATTTATCGGCTAGTTATTTTATTACGGTTTAAATTTTTTCAATGTGGATTAAGGTGTATGATCCAGTTGCGGCTAACGTGCCTGTGCTTTGAGATGGAGTGGAATTTTAGCACTGAATTTTATTCGTTGCACTGAACTTCCTATTTGTGACTCAGCTCCTGCGATGTGACACTGCCACTCTATATCAAAGCACATGTTATGGGCTGGGCTTAGAGCTGCTGGTTCTTTATATGACTTTTGATAGATAGTTATGTTGTTTTTACAATAACTCCAGATTTTATTTCGCAGTCCTTGCCGAATGTTTGAAGGATCAAATATTTTGTCACTTCAATCGACTTTCCAGTTGAAAAGACGTCGTCAACAATAAATGCTTTATTCAAATTTTCAGGTACTGTTTCTAAAGGTGAATTCATAACCTCTATGAAGTCAGCAAGTTGAGCCACTGAATAGTTGTCAAATTTTGACTCCCCAAAACTGACGTTTTCTTTCTTTCGAAATATTGAAGTCATGTCAATGACATTTAAAAATTCATGTTTTATGTGGTCAATAATAGTGTCTACAAACATACGATTCATGGATGCCGGGGTGAAAAGCAAAAATGACTCATCCTTCCCATAAACTTCTAAAAGTCTACTTATGAACTTTTCTGCGATTTTTATTTTATCCCTTTCCCATGCTGTGAGACACTCACTTTGACGACTCAACATTTTTATAGCTGGAGTTCTGTATAAATGTGGAGAGGCTAAGCTTGTAATTATTCCTAGATTTGAATTATACTGATGAAGATAGAAATCGAGCATATTTAATTGAACGAACTTGAATTATTGCAAAACGATTTTTTTGATGTCAAGGGTATTACCTTGTCCGTTAATAATATGGACAAAATAAATACCATTTCCAGTCCAGTTAGAAAGGTCAACATAAAACTGTTGCTGAGTTATCCCGGATTGAAAAACTTGTTGTCCCAAGGAGTTAGTAATTTTAATTTTATAGCCAGTCAAGTTAGAAATGTTTCCGTTGTCAATGGTTATGTGGTCGTTGGTTGGATTTGGAAATATTTTGATTCTGTTGGCAAATGTCAATGGATTAAAATTTGTTATTCCTGTGTTAATAATTAGAGTATCCGTAACAGATATAGTTTGGAAGCAAATGCCTCCAGTGTATAAATTATTGATTTCCTGTATAGTTAAAGCTCTACCCCAAATTCCTATGTCGTCTACCAAACCGGAAAAGAACCCATTGCGATTATCTCCAAAAAATAAATCTGCAGTGGAACTAACGATACTGTCATTCGCACTTTTGCTCCTCAAATTTCCATTAAGGTAGATCATAGAAGAATCTTTATTTTTTACAGTGACCAAGTGATACCAAGTATTTATAGAAAGGGTATCTGAAAGGTTAAAATGGTTTTGGTCTCCGCTGTTGGTTCTAAATGAAGAAACAAATTTTCCACCATCAACAATCGCAGTTGAAAATGAGCCTAAATTCCAATCATGAGTGACAGGCCTTCCATTATTCACATCAGATGGCTTGGTCCAATAAGAAACTGTCAAATTGGGTTTTTGAAGAGAAAAGGAAGGCACAATTATTTTAGAATTTATTGGAAAATTGAAAGCTGAATTTGGACTCCCAAAGCGGTCAGCTGATAAAAGAGCTCCATAAATGGTTCCAGTATTCCCATTCCCACTTCCATCATTCGCATTACCGTTGAATGGCCACCAGCCAACAAGTCCGTTGGTTGGAACATAGTTTGGGGTTTGGGCAAATGCATTTATGCTAAATGCTAAGCTTACAAGGATTGTTATTTTTTTCATTTTCTCTTAGGCCTTTTTTTAAAATGGTATTCCTGTTGTGCAATCTAATATTTGTTTTACGTCAGTATCAAATTTGATTCATTATAAGCTGGTTAGATGTCGGTTCATTGCCTTGCCCATAACTACTCAGTATCCGCACCATTGCGCCTATTTCGCTTGTGTCCGAGGTCCAGGTGGTCCAGCGGACTTTGAATCTGATCGCCGCCCTTTTGTGTAATCCCGCCTGCTGCGGGACAGGTATGGGTGTAGATCTCCGTCGTCTTTACCGAGGCATGGCCCAGCAGTCCCTGTATGTACCGGATGTCTGTACCCCGCTCCAGCAGGTGCGTGGCAAAGGAATGTCTGAGCGTATGCACTGTGGCAAAGGGGTTTGCTTTGGCTTTTTCTATGGCCTTGCGCAATATCACCTGTCCACTCCGGCTGCTGTATTTTTCACCCAACGGGCCTTCTGTCAGCCAATAGCGGGGTTTATACGATTTCGAGTATTGCACGAGGGTTTCTTTCATTTGGGCCGCTAATATAGTTTACCATTTTTTATTTCTTTATATGAATGAAAAATTTTTGTAAATTTTTCAATACATCATCAAACCTCAGATTACTCACGAGGTTGCATGGCAAATCAAAGGACATTCAGGTATTCAGCGGACAGTAATAAGTTTTAAGCTTTATAAATCTGAATCCCGGGCATTTAAAACTGTTGACTTTTTCCTTATAACTTTTGACTTGTCTCCACTATTCGTCCTCCTCCCTCAGTTTTTTATTGCGTTTTTCCCGTTTCAGGTCCTTCAGGAAGCGCCCCCAGGCAAAGGGGTTGATCAACTGACTGCCGTTGGGTATAAAATTTTGGTTGACTGCCTGAGAAATCTGCTGATTCTGAAAATACAGGTGATTCAGGCCGGCATCGAAGCCCAGATTGTTTTGCATTCTGGCCAGAAGGTTGTTGTTGAGGTTTCGCCGCATGCGGTTCATGTCGGTTTCCGGAAGTTTCAGGGCAAGAAATGCCCTTTTAAAATCCGCCTCTGTGGGAAAAGGCAAAATTTCTACCTCAGGGAGCATACTGGTATCGGCCACCAATGCCAAAACCACCGAAATGCTTTCCCTTCCGTCATCGGGAATCACATATTTCTGGGCTTTAAAGCCCTGGGCCCTAACCATACAGGTATCGCCAATCAACAGGGGAAAGGAGAAAAACCCCATATCGTTGGTGTAGGTGCCGCGGGAGGTCTTCGGAACAAATAAGGCCGCAAAGGGAACCCCGAAAGACTCTTCTCCCGAAACCACCAGCCCCGAAAACTGGACCACCCTTCTTTGGGCTGTTGCGCCTTCGGCAAAAGCCAGTAAGGCAATAATGATGAATATGATACGCTTCATGAATTCAGCCCTCAGGATATCCAACTGTAAGGGTATTGAGAATCTAAATAAGAAAGCGCCTGTTTTGTTATGAAAAGGGGCTTAAAAGTATCGACCATAACGGCGAGTTCCAGGGTTTCTTTGGCCCCGATGCTCGCCTCCACCGTTCCGGGATGCGGTCCGTGCGGCAGGCCTCCCGGGTGCAGGGTAAAGGAGCCCACATCGATTCCCTTGCGGCTCATAAAATTGCCTTCTACATAATACAGGACCTCGTCGCTGTCGATGTTGGAATGGTTGTAAGGAGCAGGAATGGCCAGCGGGTGATAATCGAAAAGCCTGGGTACAAAGGAACATATCACAAAATTGCGGGCCTCAAAGGTCTGATGAACCGGGGGCGGCTGATGAATGCGGCCGGTGATGGGTTCGAAATCGTGAATCGAAAGGGCATAGGGATACAGGCAGCCATCCCAACCTACCACATCAAAAGGAGAGTTTCCGTAGTGATAGTGGTGGATTTGATTCAATTTCTTGATTTTCAGGAGGTAATCGCCTTTTTCTCTTTCGGGCTTCAGGGTGTGCGGCGGACGGATGTCCCTTTCGCAATAGGGTGAGTGCTCCAGCAATTGCCCCATCTGGTTCCGGTAGCGCCGCACGGTTTCCACGGGCGAAAAGGACTCTATCACCAGCATTTTCAATCGGCCCGGCGCGGGCTTGAGTTTGTAAATGGTGGTACGGGGAATAACCAGATAATCGCCCTGCCGGAATTCCAAAATACCGAATTGAGAATGCAGTTCGCCCGAACCCTCATGAATAAACAACACCTCATCGGCCTCGGCGTTTTTGTAATAGTAGGGCATTTCGAACCGATCGCTGATCTGAAGGCTCAGCACCACATCCTGATTGCCGAGCAAGGGAAGTCGGCCCTGCAGAAAATCATCACCGGTATTTTGTATATGACTGGTTTTCAGGTGCGTTTGCTTGAGTCCGTAGCTCTTGTCCAGCTCACAGGGAAAGGGCAGCACTTGCCCTACTTTCTGTACTTCCGTGGGCGCATAGATGTGGTAAAGATTGGAGTAAATCCCACTGAAACCATAGGAACTGACCAGTTCTTCTTTATAAAGCGAACCATCCGGCTGCCGAAACTGGGTGTGTCTTTTCGGAGGTATTTCTCCTGATCGGGTGTAGTATGGCATAAACTATTATTGACTTTGTCGCTGGCTTTGAAGGAATAACTTTTTGGCCTTACCTGTATTTCTGAGGGCTGCCTGAAGCATTTTATCATTGGGAACCATCACACGGATATACCCTTCCTCTCCCCACAAAATACGGCTGATACCGGCTTTTAACAAAAGCGAAATATACGCCTGCGTTTCGGTTTTTTGGCCCTGCAGGCCTGCAATTTTCTTTTTCTGAACAAAATCAAAAAAACCGCCTGCAGCACCCTCCGGCAATTGAAAATTCTCGGGCTTACCCTTTAACTTCTGAAGCAGCAATGCCTTTCGGTTTTGTCTGAAATATTGCAGCGCATATTCCTGAAAAAGATTCTCCTGCATCAGTCTGACCAGCAAGGGATTGGCATCCAGGGTATCCAGGGGCACAAAGATATCGGGAATAATGCCGCCCCCGCCTTTCACCTTTCGGCCAAGGCCGGTTTCGTATCGGGTGGTATCGTCGGTTCGGATGCTGTCTTTGTAAAACATTTCTCCCGACTGAAAACGCCGGTTCAGATCCAGTTCGTATTGGTCCTGCTCCCTTTTATAGGGCTTCTGGATATTCCGCCCGCTCGGCGTGAAATACCGGGAGATGGTAAGGCGCAATTCTGAACCATCTTTCAGCGAAATGGGCACTTGAACCAATCCTTTTCCGAAGGTTCTTCGGCCCACAATGAGCGCTCTGTCATTGTCCTGCATGGCTCCTGCAATGATTTCGGATGCTGAAGCAGAGCCTTCATTGACCAAAATGAGCAGGGTGGCATCGTCGAAAATTCCGCCAGGGGTGGAATAGTATTTCTGGTTGTATTTGCGGGATTTTCCCTGGGTATACACCATCAACTTGTTTTCGGACAGAAATTCATCTGCCAGCCGGGTGGCCCGGTCCAGGTATCCGCCCGGATTGTCGCGCAGGTCCAGGATGATGGTCTTTGCACCCTGTTTCTTCAGTTTTATCAGATTGTTTTTACACTCCACATAGGTATTGTCCGAAAACCGGCTCAGTTTCATGTAGCCTGCATCGGGCTCCAGCATAAAGGCCGCATCAACAGATTGAGCCGGAATGGTAGCCCGCTTCATGGCAAATCGCATAATTTCTTGCTGACCGGGTCTTAGAATATCCACCGAAACCATAGAACCCCGCGGACCCCGAAGGCGATAAAAAACCTCCCGGTTGGTGACCACGGGACCGGTAAAGGGAACACCCTCGATCCCTACTATCCGGTCGCCGGGCAAAATTCCTACCTGATCCGAGGGACTGCCCGAAAGGGGTGATATCACCTGAACAGTATCGTTCACAATCAAAAACTCAATGCCAATTCCCTCAAAATCAGACTCAAGCGATGCCTTTGACAATTCAAGGTCCGCTTGCGGGATGTACACCGAATGCGGGTCAAGTTTTTCAAGCATCCGGTTGATGGCCATCTCCGTAACTTTGGTGGGATCCAGGGTATCCACATACTCATTTTCCAAAATTCCCATAACCTCCCTGAATTTGTTGAGATTGGAAACCAATTCCACGGTATTGCCCGAATTTCCGAACAACGAAACCCCGATAAATATCCCAAAAGAAACGGCTGCACCCAGAAAAAAGGGAAGCAAGTGGCGCAGCAATCCGGTTTTTCTCTCTGTTTCCAAATTCTTTTTTCAACCTTAAATCCCTGACCTGCTGAGACAGTCGCCGGAATTTGTAAGAAATTTTGGTGCAATGCTGCTCAAGAATGGGGTAAATTCCAAAACTTGCGCCATGGATTGGGGTCTGCAGGCAGGACTAATTGCGGTGGGACTGGTGTCGGGCGTTCTGGGTGGACTGCTCGGCATCGGAGGAGGCATCATCTTTGTGACAATCCTTCCTGCCGTTTTGATCAAAATGGGTGTTCCGGAATCTGAAATGGTAGAATTTACCGTGGCCAATTCCTTATTTGCCACCTTTTTTACTACCCTCTCAGGAAATATCCGCGGAGCATTTTACTACAAAACAGACTGGCGGCCCATCCTTTGGCTTTCGGCTTCCGGGGTTATGGTTTCCATCCTGCTGCTTCATTTTTTTGTAAACACAGAATTTTACTCCCGGACTGCCTTCAACGGGCTGTTTCTCAGCGTAGTAGGCTACATGATGTTTCTGCTGTATCAAAAACAGAAAAACAAAAATCCGCTCGCCTCGGAAGATGAAAGCCCCAACAAGCCTCCTGTGTTCAAATTATTGCTTACCGGGCTTGCCGCGGGTGCCATTTCGCCCCTCACCGGGCTGGGAGGTGGTTTGATTCTGGTTCCGCTCCTGCATTCCAAATTGGGTTATTCCATACGGCAGGCCAATTTTATTTCCCTTGGCTGTATCGGAATCACAGCTTTGGTGTCCACCCTTTGGAACATGTCGGAATCTACGGAGGTGCGTGTAAGTTCATGGCAATCGGGCTACATCATCTTTCCGGTTTGCCTGTACCTGGGAGCCGGAGGCATTGCAGGGGCATTTTTCGGAGTAGAACTGAACCGCAAAACTCCTCCTCCCCTCATCCGGATTGTTTTTGGTGTGACCTTGCTGATCATTTTTGTGCGTAAAATTTTAGAACTGATTTAAAGATTTGTCTGAGTCCCTCATATTAAGTCTGGAGTCCAGCGGAAATTATGGTTCGGTTGCTCTCAGCAGGGGCCGCGATTTGCTGTATTCGGCCACCTCTTTTTTGGAGCATGGCCACTCGGCCCTGATGGCCCCACTCGCAGAAGCTGCAATGAAAGCCACTGAAATCCGGCCAAACGAACTGAATGCCATAGCGGTAGGTGCCGGTCCGGGTTCGTACACCGGCTTGAGAATCGGTGTTTCGCTGGCAAAGGGAATGTGCTTTGCTTTGGGCATTCCGCTCATCTCGGTTGGAACCATGGAAAACATGGCCTTTCAGGCATTTAAAAAATATCCCGATACAGAAAAAGTAATGGCCCTTCTCGACGCCCGCCGCAAGGAAGTCTATGCCGCTGTTTTTGACCGCAGCCTGAAAATATTGCTACCTGTTCAGGCGCTGGTTCTGGATGAAATAATTGAAAATAAATTTTTTGTACATGAATCCATGGTGCTGGCCGGAGATGGTGGCAGAAAAACCATGGAACACTTCCGCCATCCGAAAACCTGGACCCTGAGCAATGCCATCTTTCCCAATGCCCGCAGTCTGGCTTCACTGGCGTGGATGAAATTTGAAAAGGGAGAATTTGAAAATTGCGCCGACTTTGAACCTGAATACATCAAGCCGGTTTACATAACCGGTTCATCCCAATGAAGAAAGAAATTCTGGTCCTCGCCTTGGGCAGCAATGTGGGCAACCGCCATCAATATCTGCAGCAGGCAAGGGCATCCCTGGTTCTTATTTTTGGTCCAATGCTGGCGGAAAGCCCTGTATATGAGTCCGATCCATGGGGTGTACAGCACAGCACCCGCTATCTGAATCAGGTTTTGGTTTTGGCCACGGAATATGATGCAGTAAGCATTTTGGAATTTACGCAGGAAGCAGAAAAGAAAATGGGACGGAGGCAAAAGGGCGACCTCAGCCCCCGGACTCTGGATATCGACATTCTGTATCTGGGCCGTCAGGTTGTACAAAAACCACAACTTTTCATCCCCCATCCGCGGATAGAACAGAGAAAATTTGTTTTGCAACCCCTGGAGGATGTACTGCCGGGGTTTTTGCATCCCGTTTTACTCAAAAGTCAGAAAGAACTCAACCGGCAGCCTGAAACGCTGAATCAGATTATTAAAGTTTGGAAGCCGATGGCAGAATACATCTGATTAAGCCTGATTTTCAAGCCAAAACGGAAAAAATCCGCAAAACCTTTGTCCCGCAGGTTTTTGCTTTTCAAATTGCTGCCCGAAACAAATCCGCTACCCATGGCCTTTGAATCCGGATCTGAACCCACGCTGGAAGAAATCCAAATGCTCGAAGCCGCTGTTTCTCAGCAGGATAGCGAATATATTCTATCTCAAATCGGCGAACTCCACCCGGCTGATATCACCGGCCTTCTTTACAATTTCGACAGCCCGGCCTGCAAATACATCATTTCCCTTTTGCCCTACGAGGCAGGCGCCGGCATTATCACCAATCTGGATTCCGATACCCGGAAAAAGTTTTTGAAGGTTTATGATTCGGCTGAATTTGTGGAGTTTATACCCTGGATGGACTCCGATGATGCGGTAGATATCCTCACCGAATTGCCGGTCAGGTTCCGGGAGGAGGTGATTGCCCGCATGACAGACCGAGAGATGGCCAACCACATTGTTGAACTTCTTCGCTACGATGATGATTGCGCCGGAGGACTGATGGCCAAGGAGTTGATGAAAGCCAATGTCAACTGGACCATCACCCGTACGATTGAAGAAATCCGAAGGCAGGCCGAAAATGTGGAAAAAATCTATTCGGTTTATGTGGTGGATGATGAGGATATTTTGCTCGGAAGGGTATCGCTGAAAAAAATCATCCTGGCCAGAGGCAACAACCTCATTCGGGATATTTATGAGGAGGAAATTGTATTTATCGAAAGTTACCGAAATCAGTACGAAGTGGCTGAAATTATGCAGCGCTATGATTTAGAGTCGGTTCCGGTGGTTAATTTTCAGGGAAAACTGCTGGGTCGCATCACCATTGACGATGTGGTGGATGTCATCACCGAACAAAAGGAAGAAGAAATCAACCTGATGTCCGGAATATCGGAAACTGTAGAACCCGATGAGTCCATCTGGCTCTCGGCCAAATCGCGATTGCCCTGGCTGCTCATCGGCATGGCAGGCGGATTGATAGGTGCAAAATTTGCGGGACTTTTCGAATGGCAAATCCGGCTGGTACCGGCCATGGCATTTTTTATTCCCCTGATTACCGCCACAGGGGGGAATGTAGGAATCCAAAGCAGCACGGTTATGGTACAAAGCCTTGGAAATAAACCTGTTAACGGATTCATATTTCTTCAAAAACTGGGTAAAACCCTGCTGGTAGCATTGGTTAATGCCTCGGTCATCTGCATCGCGGTACTCGGATTTTCCTTTCTCCTGGGAGACCCGCTGAGGCTGGCCGCTACAGTATCTGTTGCCATTTTTTCGGTGGTCATTCTGGCCTCGGTTTCTGGCACAGTTACACCCTTTGTTTTGAGCCGGTTCGGCATCAATCCTGCATTGGCCAGTGGCCCCTTCATCACCACAGCCAACGACCTGCTCGGACTTGCTGTTTATTTTGGAATAGCCTGGTGGATGCTGTGATCTGTTCAATGAAATCAGAAAAAAACTCCTTCCAACTACGGGATAATCTGCCACCTTGCCGAAAAGAAAATCAATGCTGAAAAATCCATTCTCCAACAAAAAGGAAATCCCGCATTGCTGAACAATTAAGTTAATTTAAAGTCAAATACACCATGAAAGAAGCATACATTACCGAAGGCGTCAGAACACCCATAGGCGGGTTTGGCGGCGGACTTTCGGGCATACGGGCCGACGATCTTGCAGCCCATGCCATCGGCTCTCTGATGAAAAGACTGCCCGGTTTGCAGGGAAACGAAATCGACGATGTAATTCTGGGCTGTGCCAATCAGGCCGGAGAAGACAACCGCAATGTGGCCCGCATGGCCTTGCTGCTGGCAGGCTTGCCCGTTACCGTTCCGGGCGAAACCGTAAACAGGCTCTGCGCCTCAGGACTTTCAGCGGTGGTGCAGGCAGCAAGAGCCATCGGTGCCGGCGATGCCGAACTCATGATTGCGGGCGGAATAGAACACATGACCCGCTCACCCTGGGTGATTTCCAAGACCAGCACTGCCTTTGGCCGCGATGCCGAAATGTTTGACACCAGTTTTGGCTGGCGGTTTGTAAACAAAAAAATGAAAGAGCTCTACGGCACAGAAGCCATGGGCGAAACGGCTGAAAACCTGGCAGATATGTTTAAAATTTCCAGAGAAGACCAGGATATGTTTGCCTTTTTTTCGCAGAAAAAGGCCGCTGAAGCCCGGCAATCGGGGCGATTTGCCATGGAGATAGAACCCGTTTTGATTCCCAAAAAAAACGGAGAACCCACTCCATTTAGTCAGGATGAATTCATCAAGCCCGACAGCACTACCGAAATTTTATCCCGCCTTCGTCCGGCATTCCGGTCTGCGGGCGGCACGGTAACTGCCGGCAATGCCTCCGGCCTCAACGACGGGGCAGCCGCCATGCTGCTGGCATCCGAAAATGCCTGCAACCGCTGGAACCTCATCCCCAAAGCCCGTGTGGTAAGCTCGGCAGTAGCCGGTACAGAACCCCGAATTATGGGCATCGGACCGGTAGAGGCCAGTAAAAAAGCCCTTGCCCGTGCCGGAATAGGATTTGATGATCTGGACATCATTGAAATCAACGAAGCCTTTGCTGCTCAGGTACTTGCGTGCCTGCGCAATATGGGAATTGCCGACCGGGACCCCCGGGTGAATGTGAACGGAGGCGCCATTGCCCTCGGCCATCCACTGGGCATGAGCGGAGCCCGGATTGCCTATTCGGCTGCTCTCGAACTGAACTTGCAAAAAAAGCGTTATGCTCTGGTCACCATGTGTATCGGTGTTGGGCAAGGCTTTGCAGCCGTTCTCGAAAGAGTGTAAACCGGCTTCAAAGCCATCATTTACTTTGAGTATAAGGCCTGATAGTGAAGGTATCGGGCAAAAAAAAAGAGTTGTGAATTTCTTCACAACTCTCTGATTTTATTTGAATCAGCTAAGTAAATTATTCAGCCGAAACAGTGAATTTCACTTTGTGCGATACTTCTTTGTGTAAAGTAAGGGTAGCCTCGTATTCTCCCAGATTTTTGATATCGGAAGGCAGACTGATTCTCTTTCTGTCCACATCAAATCCTGCGGCCTTGAGGGCATCAGAAATCTGGAGGGTGGTAACAGCACCGAAAATACGGCCGGTATCGCCTGCTTTTGCTTTGATATCCAGCACCGTATCGCCAATAGAAGCAGCCAAATTTTGAGCTTCAGTAAGCCTCTTTTCTGCTTTATGGGCAGCTTGTTTAATGTTTTCCTGTAAAACCTTCAGGCTGGATGGCGTAGCCAATACCGCGAAGCCCTGGGGAATCAGGTAGTTGCGACCATAACCGGGCTTCACTTTCACCACATCATTTTTGAATCCCAGATTCTTGACATCTTCTTTTAAGATCAATTCCATTTGTTATCCGAATTTAATTGGGTGAAACTTATTTTAAACCATCTGCCACATAAGGAAGGAAAGCAAGATGGCGGGCTTTCTTCACTGCCTGAGACAACTTCTTCTGATATTTCAGGCTGTTGCCTGTGAGCCTTCTTGGCAAAATTTTGCCCTGCTCATTTAAAAACTTCAACAAAAACTCAGGGTTTTTATAATCAATATACTTGATGCCTGATTTCCTGAAACGGCAGTATTTTTTTCCCTGAACTGCCTTATCTCCAGATCCCGGATAATTTGTCATGTCCTTAATGCTTTAAAAATTAAACAGTTGCTTCAGTTTGTTTCACATTGAATGCACCGGATTTCCTTTTGGAATTGTATTCCACGGCAAACTTATCCAAAGCGGTAGTCAAAAACCGAATGATGCGCTCATCACGCTTGTATTCGATTTCCAGGGTTTTGATGAAAGCCGGCTCAGCCCGGAATTCAACCAAAACGTAAAAGCCATTGCTTTTCTTCTGGATGGGATAAGCGAGCGAGCGCAGACCCATGTTTTCCAGATTGACAATCTCACCTCCGTTCGAGGTAATCAGATTTGTGTACTTTTCTACGGCATCCTTTGTCTGCTGCTCAGACAAAACGGGAGTTAAAATGAATACCGTTTCGTAATTTTTCAACATACTTTTTTTTATTAAAAAGGGCCGCAAAAGTAGGTAATGCCTTCTTTAATTCAAACCCCAATTCCAAAAAAAGCGGAAATTATTTAAATAATTACCGGGAAAAGGAGGTCCAATCCAAGCATGGCAAAGGGAAATGCAGTTAAAAGGTTAAGGCTGAAGGTTGCCAATACCTTGCAAAACTCCCGTGCAGAGGGAATGATGATCCCGGGTTTCCGGCTCCCGATGTAAGTTGAGGGTTCATAGATTTAAATAAATGATTTTCAAACCATTACCTTTATCTGACTACAAAAATCGAACCGCCTTTCCCTGCAAATATCAGATTTGCTCAAATAAAAAGCCGGGGGTAAAATCCCCCGGCTTTTTCATGATGGCGCCCTCCTATCGGAGAACAACAATCTTGTTTTTCAAGACTTTTCCATCGGTTTGCAATTCGAGCTGGTACATGCCGTTCGGTATCTTACCCAATTGGATTTGATTTTCCATTCTTTCCGAGGTTCCGGTCCAATCGGTTTCGTGCACCAGTACCCCGATGCTGTTGAATACCCGGACCAGAGCCCGGCCACTCCGGCTGCCCTCCAGTGTCATGGCAAACCGACCTGTATTCGGATTGGGGTACAAGCTCCATTTGAGTCCGGCATTGGCAAGACCTCCTTTTACCGAAGTGCAAATGGTGGTGTCTACCACAATGGTATCACGGAACAGACAATTGAGGGTAGTTTGGATTTCAACCCAGTAAACCCCCGCAGAATCCACAGTCAGGGTCTGGCCGGTGCTGCCATCGCTCCACAAATAGGATGCATATCCCGTTCCGGCATCCAAAACCAGAACCGAGTCCTGACAAATCACGGTATCATTACCAAGAAATATCGGATTGATCTGCCTTGTGATGGAAACGGTATCACTGGCCGAACAAAGGCCCAGGGTGGCTGTCCAGACAAAACGGTTCAATCCGAGAGCCAGTCCACTGACGGTGGTGGTATCAGCCGTTGTATTGGCTATGATTCCTGTGCCCGAAATCAGAGACCAGTTTCCTGAAACAAGATTTCCTGTGATGGCTTCCAGACTGGTTGAAACTCCGCAAGCCTGTTTGTCCGGACCTGCATTGGCTACAGGAACAGGATTTCCCGTCAGGGTGACCTCGTCTGCTGCAGGAGGACAAATTCCATTGCGAACCGTCCACCTGAAGACATTGGCTCCGGAACCCAATCCTGTAACAAGCGCATTGAGAGCCAATGAATCCGAAACGGATCCCGAACCGGAAATCAATGACCAAGAACCGATACCTGCAAGCGGTACCGTGGCTGAGAGACTGGCCGTGGTACCGCAGATATTCTGGCTTGCACCCGCCTGGGCTGGGCCGGGAGGCACTACCGAAGTAATACTAACCTCATCGGTATCGGATGGGCATACCGTATTGTAAACAATCCAGCGGAATACATTCAAGCCCTGACCCAGACCTGTCACAGCGGTGAATGCCGAATCGGGCTCAGCGATGGTGCCGGAGCCGGAAACCAATTGCCAAAGGCCAAGGCCTGCCGGAGATTTTACTGCCGACAATTGAACAGAATCTCCGCAAACTTCCTGAGAAACACCGGCTTCAGCAGAAAGCAAAGGACTGAATACCACAAAAACCGAATCGAATGTGACGGGGCAAATGCCGTTCTTAACCGTCCAAATCAAAATATTAAGGCCAAAGTTGGGATCACTGATTCCGGAGGCAGGATTGGAAGTATCGGCCAAAATTCCGTCTCCGGAAACCAATGTCCAGACTCCCGTACCCGTAGCCGGAGCAACAGCAGCCAGTGTGGTGCTGGTACCGCATATGCCCTGATTTGCTCCTGCATTGGCTGGAGAAGGGGGCGGAAAGCGGTTTACTTGCACCGTATCCCGGCTTTCGGGACAAACCCCGTTGCTGATGGTCCAGACAAATACATTGTTGCCGATACCGGGATTTTCAACTACCGATGCAGGATTGGATGGCTCCAAAATGGTTCCTGCTCCCGAAATCAGGGTCCATGCTCCGGTTCCCACAGAAGGCACATTGGCACTCAGGCTGGTGAGGGTATCGCAAATCACCTGGTCATTGCCTGCAATGGCTATCGATGGCGGTGAACTGATTTCAATCTCAACCGTGTCGCGGCTGACGGGGCAAACCCCGTTGCTGACCGACCATTCCAATGTTACAGTTCCCGGCGAAAGTCCGCTCAGCAGCGATGTGGCAGATCCTGAATTGGACAGCGTTCCGCTTCCTGAAACGATGGTCCACAATCCCGTTCCGATTGACGGAGCGGTGGCTGAAAGACTGGTAGATGTTCCGCAAATCACCTGATCACTTCCGGCATCGGCTGTCGATGGCGGTAAACTGATTTCAATCTCAACCGTGTCGCGGCTGACGGGGCAAACCCCATTGCTGACCGACCATTCCAATGTTACAGTTCCCGGCGAAAGTCCGCTCAACTGGGATGTTGCAGATCCTG
>CANHCT010000043.1 GCA_947459175.1 Hymenobacteraceae bacterium | reverse complement strand
TGCATCATCAGCATCACCATTTTGTGTTTTGTGTTTGGCAAAGGCGATATGGCACACTTTCAGGCACCCTCTTTTTCTGATAAAGGCATGTCCATGGGTGCTGTATTTCTGGGTATGCTTTCAGCATTTTGGGCCTATGAAGGCTGGAACAATTTGGGTTTTCTGGCCGGAGAAATAAAAAATCCCTACAAAAATATTCCCCTTGCACTTGCAGCAGGGGTGGGGTTTGTTATGCTCCTGTATGTGTCCATCAACATGGCCTATCTGTATGTTCTGCCTGTTGGAAGTTTTCAGCAGATTCATGCAGAAGGCAAGACCATATCGGCCATTTCGGTGGTTCAATCCTTTATGGGCCCAATCGGCAGCAGCCTGATTGTCATAGTCATTATGATTGCCACCCTGGGAACCACCAACAATTCCATCATGTCGGCCTCACGGGTTTATTTTTCAATGGCCCGCGACGGTTTGTTTTTCAAAAAAGCCGCCTACTGCGATCCTTCATACAATGTTCCCAGCTATGCCCTTGTTTTTCAGGCCATTTGGGCATCGGTTTTGGTTTTTTCCGGTAGCTTCGATCAGCTCACCGATATGCTCATTTTTGCGGCTTTTATTTTTTATGGTCTCGGAGGAGCCGGGGTTTTTATTCTGCGAATGAAGGAACCCGATGCTCCAAGACAATTTAAAGTTCCGGGCTATCCGGTGATACCGGCTGTTTTCATTCTGTTTTGCATTGGCCTGGTGGGCAATTCCATTTTGGCAAGGCCCTATGAGTCCGGGATGGGCCTGGCCCTGATGGCTACCGGAATTCCGTTTTATTTTTATTGGATGCGGGCTGATAAACAGTCTTAAATCCACTCCGCCAGGCCGGTTCCGGACCAATGGCCAAAGGATGAAAAATCCAATTTTGGATGTCTGATTTCACGCCAGATGGGAGTCATAATCGTAAAACGGATATCATCAAACATAATGATGGGTTTGTTTTTAAATTTTACCCTGTCAAACAAGTCAATAAATGCCCTTTCCATGACCCCGTCTTTTGCAGCATCTGCAAAAATAAAATCCACATTTTCCAATATATCCATTTGGTTTTCAGCCTGTTTTGGGTCCGCCAAATCCACTATTCTTTGTTCCAGTTTTTCATCAAAATCACTCTCTTTGAGTCCGCAGTTGGGAATTTGATGGAAGGGAATGATATCATAAGTATAAATCTTTGAACCCTCAGGAAGCGCAGATTTCATGCTCATGCATCCTGCACCCTGATAGGTGCCAATTTCAATAACTGTTTTGGGCTTCAATACTTTCATCAGGGCGAACAAAAGTTTGTAGTGTTCTCCCGGATAGGTGTTGATATAGGTTTGAAGTTCAGGATAAAATCTTTTTGCCAGTTCGCTTAAGTCGGTATCGAAAGCAATTTTTGATGCTTCAATTCCTACTTCCATGAGTCTTTTGTTGGGTTTGAAAGGCTCGTCATCCTGAGAGACCAGGTAGGAAGGCAGGTAGTGACGGATATTTTTTTTGAGGTAATCCTCCACTTGTTGTTCTTCAGAGGAGACTGGCTTTTTATTTGAAGAAGGCCCGGAGGAAAAAAAGAATTTCATGCAAGTACAAAGATTTGTGCAAATCAGTTTCTAAATAATAAAACAACCAAAATAATACGATTGAACCCCATAAAATTAAAGATTCAGGACAGCATTTTTTTTATGCTGTTCAAGATTTTTTTGAACACTTCGTTTAATTTCGGTTTGCGGGGTAGTTCCATGACTTTGTGGCTTGAAATGATTTTTTTCAATTGATTTTCCTCCTGTTCAGAAAATTCAGCAATTATTGAATTCCTGATTTTTTGGCCCATTTTAAATGCTTCTTCAAGGACTTCCTCGTGCGCATTCAGGGTTTTGGAACCTTCTGCCATGAAGAAATTTCCCCACAATTCATCCACATGTTCGAGGGAAATATGACGGGCCGCCTCCAGAATAAATTCATAATCCATACAATAATGATTATCCGGATTGTACGGGCCTGTGAGTTTGTGCAGTGATTTGTGATAAAAATAGGCAGAAGGATTGTAAGGCCATTCAAAGCAATTGGAGGCCAGTTCCACCAAATTGATTTGATCAGGTTTATTGAAATGCCGGAAACTGCCGTCAGCATTCCAGATGTTCAGATTGCCGCAAATGAAAGCAGGCTCCTTTTTGCCTTCAAAAAGGGGAATAATGCGGGGCAATATACCGGGTTCATAATAATCATCCACATTCAAAAAGCCAATAACAGAGCCCTTAGCGATTGTTACGCCCTTGTTCATGGCATCGCTTTGGCCTTTATCTTTCTCCGAAATAAGCCTGACATGGGGATGTTTTTCCGCATATGCCCGAACTTTTTCTGCTGTTCCGTCGGTACTTAGTCCATCCAGGATGAGGTGCTCAATTTCCTCTGTAACCTGAGTGCCTACATTCTCAAGGCATTTTTCAATAAATGCCGCCCCATTGAAAACAGGTGTAATGATGGTAAGCTTGATTTTTTGCTCCAATGCTTTATTTTTATCGTGCAAGGCCCATTTTGGTACGGATTTCAGAACTTGTCTGGGTACTTTTATCTTCACTCCAGCCCGGTGGGTAAAACAATATTTTAAATCTATTTTTTAAGGAGTCAGTCGCCTTCAAATCCTGCAACAACTTTTCCCATTCTCCGAATATAACTTCGCCCGGAGAACCGGTTTTTAAAGGAGTGGTCAATCCGTATTCTGCTTTTTCAGTTTCTTCCTGAAAGGTTCCGAATATCCGGTCCCAGATAATCAGGACCATGCCCATATTTTTATCGAGGTAAAGGGGATTTTTGGCATGATGAACCCTGTGGTGGGAGGGAGTTACCATAAACCACTCCAAAAAACCCAGTTTGCTCACCTTTTCCGTGTGCACAAAAAAACCATAGGTCTGGCACACAGCATACATAAAAACAATATCCAAAGGCTTGAAACCTGCAATTGCCAAAGGTATAAAGTATACAAACCGGTATAATGGCTGAAAAACAGAACTTCGAATGGCCACTGTGAAATTGAATTTTTCGGAACTGTGGTGGGTTACATGTACTGCCCAAAACAGCCGGGTGTAGTGATCGGTCAGATGAAGCAGGTAATAGAAAAAATCTAAACCAAGAAAAAGTAAAATCCAATAAATCAGTGGATTAGAGAAGTCAGTGGCATGGTATTGATAGAAAAAAGCCAAAACCCCCAGGGTTACTACCCGCATCAGAACATCAAATCCCAAATTGAGGCTGGTGCAAAGGAAATTTGTCAGCGTATCTTTAACCGAATAGGTATTGGTTTTATGGAGGTGCGACAGAACTATCTCTCCAAGAATAAAAATGGCATAGACAGGAACCTCGACTGAAATTAACAATAAATCCCGAACCATAAAAAATGTAAAATCAGGGCTTTTCCTTTTCAAATATCACATAGGCGAAGCCGCTCTGCTCTGCCTGAAATACCTGCAATTGCCTGTATCTGCCGGAATTGGCAAAGTATTCATAGGGCAATCCGGTCTTGTAATTGGGTCTGTAGCCATAGTGATTTTCCCAAAAAATCAGGCTTCCAACCGGGGCTTTTTCCAAGGTGGCTGTGTCTGAGATTACGATGGGTTTCGGATTAAACTGATTTTCAACCTTTCCCAAAAAATAATAAAACATGATATGGGTATTGTAAAGCGGTTTACCTTTAAAAGTTGCTTCATTGGCTTTGTAGTATTCAGCCACTTCCTTACAAATTTTGTCTTCCGGACTCAGCTTGATGGACTTTACATTTACCAAAGCAAGAAAAGCGCAAATAACCCCGAAAACTACGGTCTGAATGGTGGTTGGGATGGGGATAAAAATCAGCACCGAAGCAAACAGAGCACCTACCAGAGGAATATTATCGGATTCTTCGGTAAGGGTGAGGAAGTTGTGCTGATAGGTCATGAATATTCCCACCAGAATCAGAAAGGGCACAAGAATATAGGCAAGTTTGAATTTTTCGGGCAGCATCTTCATTTGGTCTACTGCAAGGGCACCTGCCACAGCTATCAGGGGTGAAATGATACACATGTAGCGAAGGTTTCCGCCGGTAGCCGGCCCGATGGAAACAGATTCCATTTGAAAAAGGCAATTCAGCAGAAAATATCCCAAAGTGGCCACAAGCAACGCGGGCTGTCCCACTTTTTTGGACACAAACATTTGCCCCAGATACACAACGAAAAGTGTGAGGGCAACAGGACCGAATACAACAGCAGAAGTCAGGAAATAATGCTCGAAACCCATCCGCCGATAAGCATCTTTCAGGGTTTCGCTGGTTCCCATTATCTGATTGACCAGATAAAAAGGGTCACCAAATAACAAATAACCGGCCAGATTCTGTAAAACCGGAAAAAGAGCGATGGAAAAAGCTGCAAGCCAATATTTTCGATACAAAAGGTAAACTCCCAAAACAGCCGCAATGGGATAAAATTCCTGCCTTATGGTACAAACCAATCCGGCCAGAACGGCGGCCGGAGTCATTTTTTCGCTTGTATAGAAATAAAATCCAAGGCTGAGCAGAAATGCAGTAGGAAATTCAGAATAGTTTCTGAACGAAAGAGAAATCCAAAGGGGCTGACTGGCAAGAAGAATAAAAGCTATCCAGGGATTTGCCGAACCCAGTTTTCTGGCCGAAAGCCAGGCAAAAAAACAGGAAAAAGCTGCAAGAAGGCAGTTTTGAAAAATAACAAGTTTCTGGCCGCCCAAAACGGTAAGTACATACAAGATTTTATATCCCGGCTTGGCCCAGTTGCCCATGATGGCTTTGGGGTCGTACCAAAACCGGAGCATAGAAAGGAAGTGGTTGGCTTCGTCCTGCTGATAAAAGCCTTTGCTTTTAAAAGAATAAGCAAAATAGGCAAGAGCCAAAAGCCCTGTAGCCAGCAGCGCCGGCACAAGAGATTGATTTTGATTGGATTGTGTATTTTTCAGTGGGAGGTCTCCTGCCATAATGAAAGAAAAAAGTCTGGCAAAAGTAAAACCTTGGGGCCAAAAACGAAATGTAATCCTATCAGGGTTTAAATCCGCTTTCTCTGAATATCTTCCGGGCATCCTTTTCTGCCATCACCTGCTGCAGGGTTTTGTTTTTTTCATTTGCCCAGCGCCTCACAATCTGCCAGCCCAGCCAGCGCCCTATTCTGCCCGGGCATGCTTCACCTATTTCCAGAATTTTGGGTCTTTCGTCACAATATTTTTTTATCAAAAACAAGTCGGTTGTGAAAAACAACTTGTTGTCGAGATAGTGCGCCCAAATGGTTTTGAGGTTATCGCTTACTTCCTTCCATTCTTTTTCAGTGTAGCCCGTCAAAAGAGTATCGGGCAGGCATGGCATGGTCTTTTCTAAAAAATAATAGATCCGGCCCCATTTCATCATTTCGCCCATCATGGTATTGTCCAAAATGTCAATTTGGGTATAGCGGTCTGCCACCACCATGGCAATCGAGGGCACCAGGAATCTTTTTTTGAGTCTCCTTTGAATGTATTCCGGAATCTGCGGGGCTTTGTAACGGGCCGAATCGCTCAGAAAATATTCAAGACCGATGAAAATTACAGAATCTTTCACCTCAAGATCCATTCCGTAGCCTGATACCAATGAGTAAACGGGTGGGGCGTAAAAGTCAGGATAATAGTGCTTTACATGCCCGAAAAAATCATTGAGGTCGTTTTCAAGCCAGGACAGATTTCCAAACTCTTTCTTTACATCGGCATACACGGTATCCACCAATGGTTCCTGCGTGAGGCGGAACACATCCCGAATCAGAAAAGAATCGTGGGGCATTTCGGAGCGGCGCAAAAATTTTTCCGAAAACATGGGATTGAGGTTCAGAAACAAATGCGTTTCATGGGTGTCTTTCAGGGCCATGATGCTGTCTTCCAGCCTGATAATTTGAACAGGCTTTTCCAGATTAACCTGGCCCTCATCTTTGCGGCAATCATTTTTTCCGCATCCGGATAACCATACAATACAACAATAGCCTATTATTGTAGCCGGAATAAAGTTTAATTTTTTCAACGATTTCATTTTCTGGCAGAGCTGCAAGTTTATACCCTTACTAACATGAAAAACAAAATAATTATCGCTTTTGCTCTTTTGCTGATTTCAGCCCCTGTATTTTCTCAGGATTCCAGGTTCAAGCTTGGGCTTCGGTTTGCCCCCAGCCTGTCCATGACCCGGGTTGTGGATATTGAGGAAAAAGATAAAAAAACCATTGAAAGCAATGGGGCCGGGCTTCGGTTTAGCGCCGGTCTGACCGGAGATTTCTACTTCGGGAAAAATTACTCCTTTTACACAGGCTTATGGTATACCACTATGCGTTCGGGCGTGAAATTTTCCTCCAATACCATCCTGGGAAATTTTGAAGGAGAGGCCATCTACAGCCTTCAATATGTGCAAGTGCCCGTAGCCATTAAGCTGTTTACCAATGAAATAGCCACCGATACCAAACTGTATTTTGTAATCGGTGGTACTGCAGGAATAAAAATAAATGAAAAAGATATTGACTGGGATTCCAATCAGCCCAGTGATGAGGTTTTTTCAAAGCCGGGTAAAGGAACTGCCTACTCATATTTTGATGCCGGATTGCTGCTCACAGCGGGTGCTGAACATCAACTCGGCGAAAACACCATCATTTTCGGAGGGCTTTCCTACAACCGTGGACTTTTAGGTGTTCAAAGCAACAAAGGACCTTTAAAATCTTCCGATGGTTCTGAGGCCTCCGATACCTACACCGTCAGCCACCAACTCCTCAGCCTGGAAGTAGGCTTGAAATTTTAGTGAAAAAACTGGCTCTTTTTTGTTCCGGGTCCGGCAGCAATGCTGAGTCGCTGATGAGCTGGTTTCAGGACCATCCCGATATCCGGGTAACTTTGATGGTGTACAATCGAAAAGATTCGGGCGCCAAAATGAGGGCAGATAAATTCGGTGTTCCGGCTATGTATTTGCCCAATGCCGATTTTATAAGTGAAACAGGAAAAGCTTCCGAAGCCCTCAATGCTTTTGAAATTGACTTTATCCTTTTGGCTGGTTTTTTGGCTCTTCTGCCCGGATGGTTGGTTTCACGCTTCCGTGACCGTATTCTGAATATTCATCCCGCACTGTTGCCGGATTTCGGAGGCAAGGGCATGTTCGGTCGAAATGTACATGGGGCAGTAAAGAAAAGCGGCATAACCGAGACCGGCATGAGCATTCATTTGGTCAATGAAAAGTATGATGAGGGGAAAATTCTTTTTCAGGCTACATGCCCTGTATGGGAATCCGATTCTGAAACCGATATTGCAACCCGTGTTTTGAAGCTCGAACATTTGCATTATCCCCTTGTTGCAGAACAATTTATCCTTTCCAAATCTTAAACAGAACAATAGTTTTTCATGATTGATTTATCCAAAATAGCCGCAATCGCTGGCGAAGGCGGATTGTTTTTAATCAAAACCCCTTTGAAAAACGGGGTTTTGCTGGAGTCTTTGGACGAGAAAAAGACCCGCCTTGTTGCCGGTGCGCACAGTAAGGTTTCTATTTTGTCAGAAATCTCCGTTTACACCCAAACGGCAGAAGGTTCGGTAAGTCTGGACTCGGTATTGAAAAGCCTGAACTCCAAATACGGAAAATCTCTTCAACTCAATCAGAAGTCCGATGCCTCAGATTTGAAAAATCTTTTGCTCGGAGTTTTGCCTGATGCCGATATGGACAGGGTGTATGTTTCGGATATCAAGAAACTGGTCAGTTGGTACCACATTTTGCAGACACAGGCACCGGAAATTTTTGCTGAGCCGGAACCTGTAAACACCCCCGATATTGCTGAAAAAGGCAAAGGCAAAAAGTCTTCGGCTGAGAAGGAAGGTTTGGAAAAGGCTGAGCCAAAGGGAGAAAAACCGGCAGGGGAGAAGAAACCCAAGAAGTCGCAGGCTGCAACGAAGGAGTAAAATCCCTTTTGGCATATCATGACAGGCAAAACCAATGTAATCAAGTTGGCCGAAGATATTCGGTTGGCCGAACATTTGGTTTTAAGAAGTAATCCCTCTGAATTTACTCAACACCAATCGTTTGAATCAAAAGTTGGAAAATCCCAGAGGGTGGTAGTATATGGCAAAGGGGCCTTGCCGGAATTGCAATTAAAAAATACAAATGTTGCCCCAAATGGGGTTGGCATCTTTGAGCCCTTTTTCGCTGATTTTCTGGATGGTCCTTTCATTGAATCCATTGATTTTTCGGATTTCAGCGGCCGTTCGGGCAGCAGAATAATCATCACCATTCATTCAGACTTTCCGGTAATGGCTGTATTTCTCCGGGTAGACCATGCTGATGGCAGGGTTCTGACTTCGGGACCGGCAAAGCAGGGCTTGTTTCCGACCGATTGGATTTTTTCATGGGTTGGAAAAAGTCCTGCCCTGTCGGCAGACCGGATTACGGTTTGGGCTATAAATCTTCCGGACAAGGAACCTGTGCCCGGAAATTTTGAAAATTAGTCTGCGGATAAACCGGAAAACCCGGACTTTGACAGGATATTTCATGGCGAAAATGGAATCTGACCTATATTTGCCATCAAATGAAAGTTGTCATTCTTGCCGGTGGTTTGGGTTCAAGACTTTCTGAGGAAACAGACCTCCGGCCTAAGCCCATGGTAGAAATTGGCGGTAAGCCTATCCTTTGGCATATTATGAAAATTTATGCCTCCCATGGATTTACTGATTTTGTAATCTGCCTGGGCTATAAGGGCTTCCACATTAAAGAATATTTTGCCAATTATTTCCTTCACCAAACCGATGTCACCATCGATTTGGGGAACAACAGGATGGAGTTTCATAAGTCGGAATCTGAAAACTGGAAGATCTCCCTCATCGATACTGGTAAAGACAGTATGACAGGAGGAAGAATCAAGCGTATTCAGCCATACATAGGAAATGAGCCCTTTATGCTGACTTACGGAGATGGTGTTTCCAATGTGGATATTTCTGCACTGGTAGACTTTCATAAAAGCCATGGCAAAAAACTGACAGTTACTGCCATTCAGCCATCGGGCAGATTCGGGCAACTTTTGGTCAACGAAGAGACCCATAATGTTGAGGCATTTCAGGAAAAGCCCAAAGGAGACGGGGCATGGATTAACGGAGGATTTTTCGTTTGCCAACCTGAAGTTTTCGACTACATCCGGCAGGGCGATACCACCATTTGGGAGCAGGAGCCACTCATGAATCTGGCCAAAGACGGAGAGTTGATGTGCTTCAAGCATCACGGGTTCTGGCGCCCCATGGATACACTGAAAGATAAACAAGACCTCAACGAAATTTGGAGTTCCGGCAAAGCCGAATGGAAAATCTGGTAGCATGGATTTGTTTGAGAATGCATTTCAAGGAAAAAGGGTATTGGTAACCGGAGATACCGGTTTCAAAGGCTCCTGGATGTGCATTTGGCTGAAAAATCTGGGTGCCGAAGTTTTTGGCTATGCCCTGCCTCCGAAAACGGATAAAGACAATTTCGTTACAACCAACCTGGCCAAGAAAATGGTGCATCAGGATGGCGATATCCGGGATTTGGAATCGATGAAGGCATTCTTTCAAAAAGTAAAACCAGAAATCGTATTCCATATGGCGGCTCAGCCCCTGGTTTTACATTCCTACCAGAATCCTGTTGAAACTTTTTCAACCAATGTAATGGGAACCGTGCATTTGTTTGAATGCGTCCGGGAGACCCCATCTGTTCGGGTAGTGATCAATGTGACCAGCGACAAGTGTTATGATAACAAAGAGTGGGTCTGGGGTTACCGCGAAAACGATCCGATGGGAGGGAAGGACCCCTATTCCGCATCCAAAGGATGCGCTGAGTTGGTATTCAGTTCCTATTGGCATTCCTTTTTTCAAAAACCCGGCAGCCCGGCGATGGCTTCCGGAAGAGCCGGCAATGTGATTGGCGGAGGTGATTGGGCAGAAAACCGCATCATTCCCGATGTGTTCCGGGCAGTAGAAAGCAACACCACACTGCTGGTGCGAAATCCCCGGGCTACACGGCCCTGGCAGTTTGTGCTGGAACCTGTGTACGGGTATATGAAGCTGGCGGAGAAGCTTTTAGCCAATCCTCAAAAGTATTCAGGCGGGTGGAACTTTGGCCCTCTTGACAACAACAATTACTCCGTGGCCGACTTGCTGAATCAGGTAAAAATTAAGGTTAAACTTCAAACTTCTTACCAGGAGGGCAGCGACAATCCCCACGAAGCCCATTTGCTGAAGCTGGACATTTCCAAGGCGGTTTCCATTCTGAAGTGGCAGCCCCTTTTGAATTTTCAAAAGACTGTTGATTTCACCATAAATGGTTATATGGCTGAAATTCAAGGAAATAAAAACTTGTTTGAAGCGAGAGTTGCACAGATTGAAGCCTACGCTTCCCATTGTAATAAAGATACAACCGTATGACAGAATCGCTTGTAAAAGCCGATCAGGTAAAAAAAGAAATCCATAATCTGGTAAAAGAATACTACGACCTCACCCATGGAGCCAAAACCTGGACCGAGGGAAAGGATGTGGTGCCCGTCAGTGGAAAAGTATTTGATCATACTGAGCTGCAATACATTGTGGATTCTGCTCTGGATGCCTGGTTCACCACCGGAAGGTTCAACTCCAAATTCGAGAGGGAACTGGCCCGCTTTATTGGCGTAAAATTTGCACTCACGGTCAATTCTGGCTCATCGGCCAACCTGGTGGCCATCTCCGGCTTGTGTGCTCCTGAGTTGGGGGATCGGGCAATAAAGCCCGGCGATGAGGTCATAACCGTAGCGGCATCCTTTCCAACCACCATTAACCCCTTGCTTACTTATGGTGCAATTCCGGTTTTTGTGGATGTAGATGACGAAACACATAATATAGATGTGTCCTTTTTGGAACAAGCATTAAGTGAGAAAACCAAAGCAGTGGTGATTGCCCATTCATTGGGAAATCCCTTTGACCTGGACACAGTGAAAGCCTTCTGCGACAAGCACAACCTTTGGCTGATGGAGGATTGTTGTGATGCTCTGGGAGCTACTTATGATGGCAAGCATGTGGGTACTTTTGGCCATGTGGGCACCCTGAGTTTTTACCCTGCCCATCATATTACCATGGGTGAAGGAGGTGCTGTTTTTACCAACGATGTGAAATTGAAAACCATCATGGAAAGCTACCGTGACTGGGGGCGGGATTGTTATTGTGAGCCGGGAAAAGACAATACCTGCAAAAAAAGGTTTGAGTGGCAATTGGGCGATTTACCTTATGGCTACGACCACAAATATATTTACAGCAGGTTGGGTTTCAACCTGAAAATCACCGACATGCAGGCTGCCTTGGGATTGGCTCAGTTGCCCAAACTGGCCGGTTTTATAGAAGCACGCAGGCGGAATTTCGACCGCATCAGCAAAGGATTAAGCGACCTTCAGCACAAACTCCATTTGCCTGTGCCTACACCCAACAGCCATCCGTCCTGGTTTGGATACCTCATCACCCTGAAAAAGGATGCCGGAATCAGCCGCAAAGAGCTCTTGGAAAAATTGAACGAATACAAAATCGGAACCCGGCTGCTGTTTGCCGGTGACCTTAGGAAACAGCCCTATTTCAAAGATTTTAATTATCGAACTATTGGCGACCTGCCGAACACAGAAATCATTCTGAATCAAAGTTTTTGGATTGGCGTAACCCCCATGATCAACGATGAGATGGTGGATTATATGGTGAAGGTTTTTCATGAAATTCTGAATTGATTGCATGGCTCTTCACCCCAATCCGATAATATCAGAAGACATTAAATTCATTCTTTCGGCCGGTTTGCCATGGGAAGAATTCAGGGATAAAACGATATTGATTTCGGGAGCAAATGGATTTCTTCCGGCCTATCTGGTTTTTTCCCTGATGGCACTTGAGGAGACCCTCGGAATACCATGCAAGGTCATTGCGCTGTTAAGAAATCAACAAAGAGGTGAATCCAGATTTTCACACTTGCTTTCCCGGCCCGACTTTACTCTGCTGGCCCGCGATGTAAGCATCCCTTTTTCTGTAAATGAAAAGATTGATTTTATCATTCATGCAGCCAGTCAGGCAAGTCCTAAATATTACGGAGCAGACCCGGTAGGCACTTTGAGTGCGAATGTGAGCGGTACCCTGAATTTGCTGAAGCTAGGCTCTGAAAATGGGGCTTCAAGATTTTTGTATTTCAGTTCCAGCGAGGTGTATGGACAACTTTCCGAAGAGAAAATACCGACAAAGGAGACTGACTTTGGATTTGTTGACCCTACCCAGGTGAGGGCTTGCTATGCCGAATCTAAGCGTATGGGAGAAAATATTGCAGTAAGCTGGATGCATCAATATTCGCTACCGGCTTTGATTGTCAGGCCTTTTCATACATATGGTCCCGGAATGGCCCTCGATGACGGAAGGGTATACGCTGATTTTATAGCAGATATTGTTGCCAACCGCGACATCAAATTGAACAGTGATGGTTCAGCCATCCGGGCTTTTTGTTACATAGCCGATGCCAGTGTTGCTTTTTTTACCGTTCTGCTCAAAGGGGAACCCGGGCAGGCTTACAATGTGGGCAACAGAAATGGTGAGTCCAGCATCCTTCAATTGGCCAATTTGCTCACAGGCATGTACCCCGAAAAAAATCTTACAGTCATCAGATTTGAAAGTCAGGAAGCCGGATATATTAAAAGTGTGGTTTCCAAAATTGTTCCGGATACAGAAAAAATAAGAAAGTTGGGTTGGAACGCTTCCTTCAATTTGGAAAAGGGTTTCGACCGAACAATTAAAAGTTACGCATGAGTTTGCAGGATCTGAAAAACAGCTACCGAAATAGAAGTCTGGATAAATGGGCTTACATCGATGAAATGTATAAGCACCATGCCGCTTTATTTGAATATGGTGAGTTCCTGAAGGATACCAATATATCCGGCATTGAAATATCAGACGGCTTGCTGGTGATGACATTTCGGGATTCGGGCGTAAAATTTATTTGCTCAAAAGGCGATAAAAGACTTGCTCCCTTTGATACCCTGAACTTTGGAAGATATGAAGCCGAAGAATTGGAAATGCAGAAAAAGCTAATGGGTCAGGAATCTGTAATTCTTGATATTGGCGGAAATTTTGGCTGGTATGCTATCCATATTGCCAAGGCTTTTCCAGCTTCCAAAATTTTTTCTTTCGAGCCCATCCCCAACACTTTCAGTCAGTTACAAAAAAATTTGGCATTAAATGAGATTCAGAATGTGATTGCCCTGCCATTTGGTTTTTCTGATGCCGAAGGCAGTTTTGATTTTTTCTTTGATCCCTCGTTGTCGGTCAATGCCAGTTTGCAAAATTTAACCGATAAGCCGACGGTTCAGGCTGTGACTTGTTCAGTAAAAACACTGGATCGATGGACGGATGAGAATTTTTATAAGCCTGATTTCATTAAATGTGATGTGGAAGGGGCAGAGCTTTTGGTTTTTAAAGGAGGAGCCGAAACCCTGAAAAAGTACAAACCCGTAGTATTTTCGGAAATGCTTAGAAAATGGACAGCCAAATTCAACTATCATCCCAATGATATTATTCGCCTGTTTACTGAAATGGGGTACAGCGTATTTTGCCTTGACGGGGAGTATCTGAAGCCCGTAAAAGAGGTAAATGAATCAACGGTAGAAACCAACTTTTTCTTTCTCCATCAGGATGTTCATCAATCTGTGATAGAAAGATATTGTCAATAATGAAAACGGAGAAAAGTCAGGAACTCGCCAATAAAATAAGGCAAACTGCTGTCGAAATGGTGCACAGAGCCAAGGCATCTCATATTGGAGGTGCTTTGTCCATGGCAGATATTTTGGCAGTCCTCTATGAGGAGGTCATGGCCATTTTTCCAGATAATCCCTCCGACCCCCGTCGCGACAGATTTCTGTTGTCCAAGGGTCATGCTTGTACAGCCTTATATGCTGTTTTAGCCCATAAAGGCTTTTTTCCCCTGAAAGAATTGGAAAGCTACTCCCTTGATGGGTCCCGTTTGTTGTCTCACACCAGTCACAAAGTGCCGGGTATCGAACTTTCGACCGGAAGTTTGGGCCATGCTTTGGGTGTTGCTTGCGGGATGGGCCTGGCGGCAAAAAGACAGAACAAAAGCTTTCATACCTATTGCATGGTCAGCGACGGTGAGTTGAACGAAGGCTCTAATTGGGAAGCCATATTGTTTGCTCCTCATCACCAACTTGGGAATCTCACCCTGATTGTTGATTACAATAAAATTCAAAGTTTTGGCACTGTAGAAGAAGTACTGAATCTGGAGCCCCTGCACTCCAAGTTTATTGCTTTCGGATGGGAGGTTCTGGAAATCGATGGTCATCAGCATTCGGATATTTTAAAGGCCCTTAAAAATTCGAAAATTGATACTGCAAGGCCTACCGTAATTATTGCCCATACGATAAAAGGCAAAGGAGTTTCATTTATGGAAAACAAATTGCTGTGGCATTACCGATCACCCTCTGATCAGGATCTGGAAATTGCAAAAAGGGAAATACAGCCATGAGGACAGCATTTATTGAGCAGTTGATTTTGGAGGCAAGGATTAATCCCAAAATTTTTTTATTGGTAGGAGATTTGGGGTTTTCTGTTGTGGAACCCTTCGCCAAGGAGTTTCCCGACAGATTTATCAATGTTGGCATTGCAGAGCAGAATATGACTGCAGTTGCCTCCGGTTTGGCCATGGAGGGGTATACCGTATTTACCTATTCCATAGCCAATTTCCCAACACTACGCTGCATGGAGCAAATCCGATATGATGTATGCTACCACAACCTGGATGTGAAAATAGTGGCAGTAGGTGCTGGTTATGCCTACGCTTCTCTGGGCCCTTCGCATCACGCTACTGAGGATATTGGGATGCTCCGAACAATTCCCGGATTAACCATTGCCTCGCCGGGAGACCCTCTGGAGGCCAGGAGACTCACCACCCTATTGAGCCGGAATCCCGGGCCTGCTTATCTGAGACTCGGAAAAGCGGGTGAAGCCGTGGTTCATCCTGCAGAGCCCGAAATCCGGATGGGGAAGCCGGTTTTGGTAAAGGATGGAAAAGAAACAGCTGTTTTTGCAACCGGTTCTATTTTGAAATATGCCCATGACCAACTCAAGGATGAAAAAAGAGATTGGGCGCTTTTCAGTTTTCCTGTGATAAAGCCAATCGACGGCGAAGCTTTATTGCCTGTTTTTAAAAAATTCAATATGATCATTTGTATTGAAGAGCATCAGCTCAGCGCCGGATTTGGCTCTGCAGTCCTTGAAAAAGCGAATGATTTGCTTCAGGCCGGCCTTCTTGAAAAATTTCCTCATATAAACCGGGTTGGGATTCAGGATGAATTTATTTCCATAGCAGGTACCCAGGATTTTATCCGAAACCGCGCCGGTCTTGTTTTATGATTCTAGAATGGATATTAGAGTTCAAAAGTAGTTGTGAAATTTTCTAAATTAGTTCGCTTTTATATATAGAAAATATATTTAAAAATTAGGTTGTCTCCAAGAAAAAGTAAAATTAATATCGGTGATATCAAATAATTTATCAAAAAATTTATCAAAAAATTACTTTCCATCGCTAACAGGTGTCCGGGCATTGGCTGCTTATATGGTTTTTTTTCATCATTTCATTCCCAATCAAGGCGTTTATAGCTATGTGAATATAGGTTATATTTTTTCTGAGATGCACATAGGAGTTACTTTATTTTTTGTTTTGAGTGGATTTTTGATACACAATAGATATAATAAATTTTCAGAAATAAATTTTACCACATATTGGAAGTATTTTTCTGCAAGAATTGCCAGAATATTTCCTGTTTTTTTTATTCTTACAACCTTTACTTTTGTTTATAACTATTTCTTCGATAAATCAGATCATGGTCTTTTGGGGAAAAATTTAGCATTGTGGATTTTGAATGTCAGTTTGTTAAAAGGATTTTTTTCAGGATTAAATTTTTCGGGGATAGCTCAGTCCTGGTCCCTTACTGTTGAATTTTCCTTTTATGCCCTGGCACCTCTGCTGTTTTTCAAATCCAGAAATTTTTTCTTCTATTTTACTGTATCTGTTTTTTTGTTTTTTTTGGGATATACCCTTGTTTTTATATTCAATAAATATCCGTTACATGGATTTTTTGGTGATTCCAAATTTATTTTGTCCTATTCATTTTTCGGAAGAAGTATGGAGTTTTTTGCCGGCTGTTTTTTGTCTTCAAAATTGGAATCTTTCCAATCTCGAAACGAAAGAATGAACCTGGATACATTTTTGGGATTATTTTTTATAATCCTTACTATTTATGTATTAAGTCTCCTGAGGATTCCAATGGTTTATGGAGTTCATAGTTTTTGGGGTACAATAATTAATAATATAATACTTCCTGTATTTGTTTTTATATTTTTCCGTGGATTAATTTTGGAAAAAACCTTAGTTTCTCGCCTCTTTTCTTCTTCTTTTTTTCAATTGCTGGGGAAGTCTTCGTATGTTTTTTATTTGATACATGTTGGATTTATTGAGAAAATATTATCTCACTATGTGAACCATAATTTGTTTTTTTTATTTATTCTGTTAAATATAATATCTATTGGTATTTATTTAGGAATCGAAGAACCGCTTAACTCAAGGACAAAACAATGGCTCCAAAAAATTAATTTTTCCACTTTCCGATTGAAATGAGTTCTGAAGTTTAGAAATTTTATGCCAAAACTCGCTCAATTTCAAGGCCATAGCGATTGCGTTTATTGTGTAATCCCCGGACCCGAGCCCGGGTCTTTTATCTCTTCCGGAGGTGACGGGCAGGTGGTTTTGTGGAATGTGGCAGAGCCTGACAGAGGTAGATTGCTGGCCAGGGTGAAAGGTTCTGTTTACACCCTTTGTCTGATTCCGGAAGAGGAATTGCTGCTGATTGCCTGCAACCGCGACGGACTCCACCTGCTTGACCTCAAAACAGAAAAGGAAATTTGGAATATGGCCAGCCCCGAAACCCATTGGTTTCGCTCCCGCCGGCATGGCCAAACCATCAGTCTTTCAGGAAGTAAGGGCACTTTTCTTCAGGTAGAATGGAAGGAAAAAAAAGTAAATACTTTTCAATTGGGTGCCGACGACCTGAGGGCATTCAGTTTTGCTCCGGACAACCAATGGATGGCTTTCGGAAATTCCGGTGGCCATGTTTTGATGTACAATCAGGCTGCCCAAAATTTTACAGAAAACCGAAATCTCCATTCCGGTACTGTATTTTCTCTTCTTTTTTACCCTGCAGTAAATCAGATGGTTACCGCAGGGAAAGATGCCAAAATCAAAAAATGGGCAATATCCGATACCGGAGAAGCCGCCTTGCTGCAGGAAACGGCTGCCCATCTTTTTGGCATTCACGATTTGGCTTTGCACCCCCGGTTGCCCATTTTGGCGTCTTGCAGCATGGACAAAACCATCAAAATCTGGGATGCTGAATCGCTGAAACTTTTGCGTGTTTTGGACAGGACCCGGCATGCCGGACACGGCCACAGCATCAATCAAATCCTTTGGTTATCAGAACCGGAACTGTTGTTATCTTGCAGCGACGACAGGACCATTACGGCCTGGGATATATTTGCGTAAATTATGAAGATAACTCCACTGGAAATCAGGCAGAAACAATTTGAGAAAAAAACTTTTGGCGGTATCGACAAAGATGAGGTACAAGCTTTCCTGAACTCGCTTTCTATCGCCTGGGAAAAAAATCTGGAGGATATGGTTGGCCTTCGTGCCAGACTGGAGGCCAGTGAAAAGGAAGTTCAAAAACTCCGCGAAGTAGAATCTTCGTTGTACAAAACCCTGAAAGCTGCCGAAGAAACCAGTCAAAAATCTATTGATCAGGCCAGTCAGCAGGCCAGCCTCATTGTACAGGAAGCAAGGCTGAAGGCCGATACGCTGAGCAGAGAGGCCAAGTGGAAAGCGTCCAAGGCCATGGAGCAAGCAGAAGATTATGCCCGAAAAAGCTATGACCAAATGGTAAAAGAAGTAAAGGTTCTGGAAAAGGAACTCCGCAACATCGAAAACCTGAAAGACAGCTTTTTAAGTGACATCAAAATCATAGCGCAAGACCTGCTTGAGAAAGCCGAAAGGGCCAATCAACGGTCTGCCAATATCAAATTCTCTGTACCGCCGCCACCGCAGCTGGATATAGAAAAACCTATGCTGGAGGAACAATCTTCGGCACCTCCGGCTTCTGAAATGCCGCATGAGATTGATAATCAGTTGGTCAATTCTTTTGTTCCTGAAATTTTTTCTGAAGAAAAGGCGACTGTAGCCGCTCCCCCGGCGGATGACAAGCCGATTGCCCAAGCCGCAGAACCGGGCCAAAAGACTGACGAGCAAGGTTCATTTTTTGATTCCATTCGTTGACACCCTTGCTTTGAAGAAACCTGCTTTGACTGAAATTTTTTTGGAAGGCCTTGAATTCTACGCCCGGCACGGGGTGTACGAGGCGGAGCAAAGTCTGGGCAATCGGTTTCAGGTAGACATCAGGCTGGAGGCCGATTTGAAGGAGGCCGGAGATTCTGATGACCTCATTCATACCATCGATTATGTCATGGTTTACGCCCTGATCAGTAAATTGATGCAAGAAAAATTCAAACTTTTGGAAGCACTGGGTACCCAGATTATCGGCGAACTTGTGGACAAATTCCCCCGCATACAGAACATAGAGGTCACTGTTTCCAAATTCAACCCTCCGATATCAGGATTATGCAAGCGGGTGGCGGTTACCAGCCGTTGGAATTCAGAAGGATAAATCAAAATCTAAGGGCATAACCCATAGTCCATGTCTGCCACCTATTGCTTTTCTTTTTTGCGGGGTATGGGATGCGGGGAAATTCCTGCGCTTATCTTTGCCCCGGCCAAGAAGAAATTTAAAATAAAATTCCGGCCAACCGGAAAACCTTTCTCCTCAGAATCCAAAACAGGGGGTGGAAATTCCGGAAACATTTTCTTGAAAAATAGCTATAAGCCTTGAAAAACAGCTTTTTGTCTTTTGTTGCTCTGATGGTTTTCATTTCTCTGATGCCGGCCTGCAAGCCATATCAGGAAAAGGAGAATCCCGAAGATGGCACGCCCGTTGATTGCACTTTTGGTTTGCCCGACTTGAAAAAAATCAACCAATTTATTCTCAACGACCCGAACAACGCCAAATTGTACCGGATCAGAAGCCAGATCCTTCTCGACAGCGGGCGATACAAAGAGGCGCTCTCCGATGCCAAAAATGCCCTCGCCCTCAATCCGAAAGATCTGTACAATTTTGTGGTAACGGCCAAAGCCCACCGCAGTCTGGGTCATATCGATTCTGCATTAAGTGCCTGCCATACAGCCGAAAAGCTGGGCTTCGACGACCCGGATAACCATTTGTTGCTGGGTGATTTATACCTCATTGTCCGGCGGTACAAAGAAAGTTTGGAATACCTGAATAAAGCCCTGAAGAAGGCTCCGTTTGAACCACGGATTTATTTTCTGAAGGGCGTGCTTTTCTGGGAACAAAGGGATACTGCAAAAGCACTGAGCAATTGGCAGACTTCTATTGAGCAGGATGTTAACTTCGGTGATGGTTATGCCCGCCTCGCCACCTACTATATGGAAAAAAAAGAATACGCTACGGCCGAACAATACCTCCGCAGCGGGCTCAGGCTCAGACCGTCCGATGCATTTCTGCATTATGACATGGGCGTATTTTTGTTTCAAAAGGGTTTTCCTGATTCCGCTTTCACTGCTTATGAGACCGCCATTCGGCTCGATCCGCGTTTGTATCTGGCAAAAGAAAATATGGCCTACCTGCTCTACAGGAAAGGAAAATATGAAGAAGTCATTTCACTTCTGACTTCAGCGCTTCCTTCAGACCCCAAAAACCCATCTCTTGCCTATTATTTGGGCTTGGCGTACCGCAACACGGGTAAATATGATTTGGCAGCAGCGGAACTGAACCGGACAGTCCAGTTGAATAAGGAGTATGCCAAAGAAGCTGCTGCGGCTTTGGAAAAGGTGAAGAAATTTCAACTTCAGCAAAGGAAAGACAGCAGCCGGGTTTTATCCGAATAACATCCAAGTCGTAACCCTCCGCCGAACCCGGTCTTGTTTGAGGTCTGACGGTTGCAGTTTTTGCGGTCATAAAAAAGGGTTCTAACCCAAGTTGCAGCTGCCGCCTTCAGAATTTTATAATTTTCGAAGAATCTGCTGTAATTTTCCGGGAATTTCGCCTTTTTTTGTTGAGGTTGAATTCATAACCTACTGAAAATAAGGTCCTCATTTTTCTGAAGG
>CANHCT010000042.1 GCA_947459175.1 Hymenobacteraceae bacterium | reverse complement strand
GTAAACATCATTACTCTGGGCTGTTCAAAAAATCTGGTGGACAGCGAAAACCTTTTTACCCAGTTGAAAGGAAACCGGTTTGAGGTAGAGCATGAATCCAAAAAAGATGATGCACAGATTGTGATCATCAACACCTGCGGATTTATTGAGAATGCCAAACAGGAGTCCATCGACACCATTCTTCGCTATGCCGACGCCAAGTCTTCGGGGATAATAGACAAATTGTATGTAACAGGTTGTCTTTCTGCCCGCTACAAAGATTCGCTGGAGAAGGAAATTCCGGCAGTGGATGCTTATTTCGGGACCTCGGAACTGCCCCGTTTGCTGAAAACTCTAAAAGCAGACTACAAGCACGAACTGGTCGGAGAACGACTCATTACCACTCCGGCCCATTTTGCCTATCTGAAAATTGCGGAAGGCTGCGACCGCCCTTGTTCTTTTTGTGCCATTCCCATTATGAGGGGCAAGCACCAAAGCTTTCCGGAGGATCAACTGATTACCCAAACCAAAAATCTGGTAAAAAACGGAACCAAAGAAATCATCCTCATCGCCCAGGACCTGACCTATTATGGTTTGGATTTGTATAAAAAACGCGCCTTGTCCGATTTGCTGAAGAAATTGTCGGATGTGGAAGGCTTGGATTGGATTCGTCTTCAGTATGCATATCCCTCCGGCTTCCCTATGGATATTTTGGATGTAATGGCCGAAAGACCAAACATTTGCAAATACCTCGATATGCCACTTCAGAGCGGGTCCAACCATGTACTTAAGCTAATGAGAAGGGGCATTACACGCGAAAAGACCGAAGACCTTGTTGGAGAAATCAGGTCCGTAGTTCCGGATATTGCCATCCGCACCACCCTCATTGCCGGGCACCCGGGAGAAACCGAGGCCGATTTTGAAGAGACCCTGGAATTTGTGAGCAAAATGCGTTTTGACCGTCTCGGGGTATTCACCTATTCCCACGAAGACCAGACCCATTCCTATTCCATGGCCGACGATGTGGCGGAAGAAGAAAAGCAGCGCCGAATGGATGACATCATGCTGTTGCAGGAAGAAATTTCCTTTGAACTCAACCAGAGGAAAGTCGGGCAGACTTATAAAGTGATGGTAGACAGGAAAGAAGGCGATTATTTCATTGGAAGGACCGAGCACGACTCTCCGGAGGTAGACAATGAAGTATTGATTTCTGCTCAGGGAATTTATCTTCCAACGGGTCATTTTGCAGAGATTGAGATCACCGATGCCACAGAATTTGATTTGTACGGAACCCCTGCCCGTTCAATTTAAAAATATTTCTTGCCCTGAATTTTGAATCCACTACTTTTGCAGTCCTTTTTTGAATGGGTACGGGTACCAAAATCCCGGGGTGTAGCGTAGCCCGGTCATCGCGCCTGGTTTGGGACCAGGAGGTCGCAAGTTCGAATCTTGCCACCCCGACCGAAGAAAAAACCTGCGAAAGCAGGTTTTTTCTTTTTCAATCCCTCTTTCCCTTGATGATACAGTTTACAAATGGTATTCCAAGCCTTCGGGGAGTTACCATACGGTCAGACTCAAAATTCGAACTGATAAGCAGAGCATAATTTTACTTTCATTGTATGTGTTTCGTTCTTACACCCAATGGACAAGCATTAATCGTTATCTATTGATAAACATGAATATAATTTGGTTTTGGATGAAGTATCTGCGGGTTTTATTATTTCTACAGCAAGTAGACCACATGGCAAAAAAATAAACCTATTGGCATGTGTGGAAAACAGATAGGTTACAACCACCCGAACTTTAGCCGGCTTTAGCCTTGCTGCCCATGGCCTCGCCTGGCAGCAACCCCATGCGTTGAGATTTTTTTATTCATTAACAAGGCTTTGGCCCACATTATCCTTTTCTTTGAGTTTTTCTAAAGATGGATTTCATATTGAGCTGATTTATACTGAATAAAAATGGGAAGTACCTTCCATCAAATGTATGTGCAGGCTGTGTTTGCGGTGAAGTACCGGGAAGCCTGCCTCCTGAAATCCTTTCGGGCCGAAATGTTTGCAGTAATGGGAAACCTCATCAACGAAACAGGATGTAAAAACTTGATTGTGAATGGAATAGAGGATCATGTCCATTGCTTTTTTAGTCTGAAACCTTCGATATCGGTTTCAGAAGTGATGAAAAACACCAAAGCCAAATCCAGCAAAGGGCTGAATGAAACCGGCTACCTGCCCAACAGATTTGAATGGCAAAGGGGCTTTGGCTGCTTTACCTACAGCAAATCCCATGTAGATCGTGTTTTCCGCTACATCCAAAATCAGGAAGCCCACCACAAAAAGGAAACCTTCAAATCAGAATATATGGAATTGCTGGCCAAATATGAAGTGGAATTTGATCTCCGGTATCTCTTTGAGGATTTGATTTAAATCATTGTTGCCAAGGATCAAAATCCATGGCAGAAGAATGGGTCATGCCTCCGGCACTCATGATTGAGCCCCAAAGGGGCGACCCATATTTTTGTTTGGGGTTTCAACCCCAAATTTGGAAATTGAAACAATGCCCCCAAACAATTGGAAATGCCCGGGCTTCCAACCTGCCAAGGATCAAAATCCATGGCAGAAGAATGGGTCATGCCTCCGGCACTCATGATTGAGCCCCAAAGGGGCGACCCATATTTTTGTTTGGGGTTTCAACCTCAAACAAAAATCTATCTCCCCAACACCCCCATGCTGCATTTTCCCGATCCTTTCCTCAAACCATTCGGCCTTCGGCCTGTTTGTTCATCATGCCGAAATCTCTGTTAAAACTCAAAAACTACGAGGTACACGCCATCGGATCTTCTTTCGGCGACAAAAAAAATCTCAATATCGCCACTTGGGTTATGCAGACGGCCATGGGGGGCAAGCGGGTGGTGGTGGCTTTTTACAAACCGGATTTAACCCTTCAACTTGTCAAAGCATCAGGCCATTGCTGCATCTCTATTTTGGCTGAAAATCAGGCCAGTCTTATAAACAAATTGGGCCGCAAATCGGGGCGTGACACCGATAAGCTGACCAGGTTGGAAGTTGGTTTTGATGATTTTGGAAATCCTTACCCGGCCAATGCCATTGGCTATCTGCAATGTGAAGTGGTTTCCTGGACCCATTGCCTGGACCATGAACTGGCCATTTGCACCGTTCTCAAATCCAAAGTCCTGCATCCCGGACTAAAGCCCCTCACCCTCAATTTTCTAAGGGAAAAGAAATTGGTCCGGGGTTAAATCAAATGCAGTACTGACTGCAAAGCCTTCGCATTATTCACTATTTTTGCTCCCTGCATTCATGGGTTTTTTTTCCTTTTTACTGAAAGATTCCAATCCTGCTCCGGCCATCGAGCCGCTGCGTGTGGATATGCACAGCCATTTTTTGCCCAATCTGGATGATGGTGCGACCAGTCTGGAAGAAAGTGTGGCCCTGCTGAAATGGTTTGAAAATCAAGGATATAAAAAAATCATCACCACACCCCACATCATCCAGGATCAATATCAAAACAGCCCGGATACCATTTTTCCGGCATTGGAAAAAGTAAGGGCGGCCATGCGGGAAGAGGGCTCAAACCTTCAGATAGAAGCGGCAGCAGAATACTTTTTGGACGAACAGTTTATCGCCTGGCTGGAGGCCGACCAGCCTCTGCTGACCCTCAAAGACAAATATGTGCTGGTGGAAACCGGTTTCATGAACGAGCCGGCCTACCTGAGGGAAGTGTTTTTTAAGATGAGACTCAAGGGCTACAAACCCGTTTTTGCTCACCCGGAACGGTACCTGTACCTGCAGATGAAAAAAGAAAAAATCGAGGAATTTTTTGATGGTGGCGTGTTGTTACAAATCAATCTGATGTCTCTTAGCGGGTATTATGGCCCTCAGGCATTTGAATTGGCAAAATGGATGATCGAACAGGGTTTCGTTCATTTTGTCGGGTCCGATTGCCACCGCTTGGCCCATCTGGAGCATCTGGAGAAAGCCCTGCATTCCAAACCATACAAAAAATTGAGGTCCCAGCCCTTGCTGAACGATACCCTGCTTTAAACATAAAATATTGAAATTCAACGCTGTCCGGCATATTTTTTTTGATCTTGACCACACCCTTTGGGATTATGAACACAATTCTTCGGAGGCCTTGCATCTCCTCTACGATGAATTTGATCTTCCCGGACTGGGCTTGTCGCCAAGAGAAAAATTTCTGGAGGCATTTCGCAAGGCCAACCTGCAGGTTTGGGAATTGTTTGATGAAAACCGGTTAAACAGACACTCCCTGCGGCACAAGCGAATGGAGCTGGTGTTTGAGGCTTTTGGGTTGCCCCGGGCCGAACTTGAAAATTTCAATGAACGCTATTATGCCCTCTGCAGCAAAGGAAATAAAGTGATGGACGGATCTCTGGAAACCCTGGAAAAACTTAAGGCCCATTATGCGCTGCACATCATCACCAATGGTTTTGAGGATGCGCTGCAAAACAAACTCAGTTTTTCGGGGTTGAGTCCTTTTTTCGATACCATAACTTCCTCAGAAAAAGCAGGATATAAAAAGCCCGACCCGGAATATTTTTCTTTTGCCCTCGCTTCTGCGGGGGCCGGCAGGGAAAATGCTTTGGTAATCGGCGACGGATTGAGGACAGATGTAGCCGGTGCTATCGGGAGCGGTATTCCGGTTATTTGGTTCAACCCTGAAAAAAAATCACATCCGTATCAGGATTTGCATGAAATTCAATCCCTGACCGAACTTCCTTCTCTTCTTTTGAATTCCGAAAACCACAACCGGGGAAGCCGGGTTTTGACTTAAAAATTTTACAACCAAAATGGAAATTGGCCAAATCGGGCATGCTGCGGTAGTCTTATCTTTTGTTTCGGCGCTTTACGGCATGTACGCCCTGTGGTTTGCTCCGGAACCTTCATTGCCCGGATACCAAAAATATGCCCGGGCCTCCGTTTGGGCATTTGGTGTTCATGCCTTTTCGGTGTTTGCGGTGGTGGCCGTTTTGTTCGCCATCATTTACACCCGGCAATATCAATACCATTATGCATGGAGCCATTCCAGTTCCCAATTGCCCGCCCATTATATGATCAGCTGCTTCTGGGAAGGACAGGAAGGCAGTTTTTTGCTTTGGATTTTCTGGCATGTCCTGATTGGTTTTTTCCTGTTGAAATCAGACCCCGCATGGAGGGGCCACATCATGATTGTTTATTTTTCGGTACAGGCTTTTTTGCTGTCCATGCTTTTGGGGGCCAAAATACCCGGTCTGGACTGGAAAATAGGTTCTTCGCCTTTCATCCTTCTGCGTGAAGTTCAGCCCGATGCCCCCGTTTTTGCCATCAATCCGAATTATGTTCCGGAGGATGGCCGAGGATTGAATCCCCTGCTGCAAAACTATTGGATGGTGATTCATCCGCCTACCTTGTTTCTGGGCTTTGCCCTTGCTCTTGTGCCCTTTTGCTATGCCTTTGCCGGGCTGCGTACAAAAAAATACTCGGAATGGATCCGGCCTGCTTTGGGTTGGACAGGTCTTGCTGCCGGCATCATGGGCATTGGCATTGCCATGGGTGCTTATTGGGCATACGAGACTCTCAACTTCGGTGGCTACTGGAACTGGGATCCTGTAGAGAATGCGGTGTACATACCCTGGTTATTGCTGGTGGCCTCCCTCCACCTGCTTATGCTGTATCAGGCCCGCCGGGTGGGCATAGGTTCGGCCTTTATCATGGTGATGCTCAGCTTTGTTCTGGTGTTGTATGCCACTTTCCTTACCCGCAGCGGTATTTTGGGCAATGCCTCGGTTCACTCCTTTACCGATCTGGGTTTGTCGGGCCAATTGTTGATTTATCTGTTGGCCTATCTGGTTATTTCCGCATTTCTGCTGATTCGGCATTGGAATAAATTGCCCCACAGCAAAAAAGATACAGAGCTCTATTCCAAGGAATTCTGGGTGTTTTCCGGTGTTTTGATTCTGTTTCTGGCTTCTTTTCAGGTATTGGCCACCACCTCCATTCCGGTGTACAATGCGCTGGCCTCTGCCTTTGGTACAGAACTCAATCTGGCCCCTCCGTCCGATCCTATTGCCCACTATACAGGCTGGCAAATGGGCTTTTTTATGGTCATTACCCTGCTTACAGGATTGGGTCAGTTCTTTTTTTGGAAAAATGAATCCATCAAAAAGGTATTTTCAGCCTTTATCCTGCCGGCCAACCTGGGTTTGGGTCTGAGTATCGTTCTCATTATCTGGCTGAAAGTAGAAGAATGGAAGTTGATTCTGCTCCTTGCCTTGTCCCTCATCGGCTTTATGGCCAATGCACAAATGTTGCTTCGGGTATTGAAGTCCGGATGGTCGCTGAGCGGTGGTGCTTTGGCCCATCTGGGGGTTGCACTGATATTGGTGGGCATTTTGTTTTCTGCCGGCTACAACAAAATCATCAGCCTCAATACCACGGGGGCGGTGTACCGCAAAGACTTCAGCACCGAAATGAACCGCGACAATGTGCTGATGTGGAGGCACCGGCCCGAAAAAATGGGGCCCTTTACCATCACCTACAAAGGCCCGAGACTGGAATTGAAAAATGGCAAAGGATTTATTTCCAAAGAAAAACTCCTGCAGGCAGGAGAACCCCATCAGGGCATTCTTGCAGATTCGGCTTGGGTAGCCGGCGCATGGAAAAAACCCGGAGATACCCTGGAGTTTTATCCCGAAAATACCTATTATGAAATTGAATATCAGGATAGTACAGGGAAACTGTTCACTCTTTTTCCCCGTGCCCAGGTGAATCCGAATATGGGTCTGATTGCCTCACCTGATATCAAAAAGTGGATATCAAAAGACTTGTATACCCATGTCACCTCCATTCCGGCTCCCGATGAAGAAAAAGTGTACTCCGACCCGGTGCCCCAGACGGTTCATTTGGGGGATACTTTTTTCATTCAGGATCATGTAGCGGTATTGAAATCTGTTAGAAAAGCCGGACCGGAACTGGAGTCCAGGCTCGGGCCGTCCGATGTGGCCGTGGAGGCCGTAATCAGGATTCTCGGAAGCGGGAACTCGTATTTTGAGGCCAAACCCGTTTTTCTGATTCGCAATCAGCAGGCCGGTTTGATTCCCGATGTGGCTGAAGACATTGGTGCCAGAATTTCGCTATCCAATATCAACCCTGCAGACGGCACTTTTACCATCCTCACTGAGTCCGCCAAGGTGGATTGGATTATTATGAAGGCCATGGAAAAACCGGGAATCAATCTGCTCTGGCTGGGTGTTTTGGTGATGAGTACCGGTTTTGGAATGAGCGTGTACCGAAGATTTACCGAAGGGAAAAAGGCACCCGGCAAGTCTTCAAAGACGGCCTGATGCCGGTGTTTTTCCGAATTCCCTGCCGGGAATTTTTTCGTACAGGTGGGGATAAAAAGATGATTTGTAGCATTTTCCGAACTCCGGAATCCGAACGGCCAGAGCCGGAATCAGGTCCCGGGGGTCGTAAATGATTTCAGGCGGGTCTTCGGCCAAAATCTGATACCAGTAAATAAGGCCTTCATAGGTTTGGGAATATTCGGGCTGCATGCCGGACAGATAATTCTTAAAATGGGCAGTGGCTGCAGGATTGTATTTGTAATATCGAAAATCATCCGACAACAGCAGCAGGCGCTTTCCGCTGAAATGAATGACAAATCCTTTCGGGGGCTCTTCTGAAAAAAGCCTGTGGCCCATTATTCGCTTGCCAAAGGAAGGTTCCGACATCCCGTAAAAACTGCCCAGCATCACCAAAAGGATAAGCAGCCCTGTGATTTCCTGAAACAGAAAACCACGGGTATTGGCCATGAGTTGGGCCATGAAAAAAGAAACATGGGGTACCAGAAAAAACAGCAGAAAGGTGGATTGCATGCTCCCCAAAAACATTTGAAGGCCTGCTGCCAGCATTCCAAAAAAGAAAACGGTAAAGCCCAGTTGCTGAAAATTGACCTTCGAGTTTTGGTTGGCTATGGCCCAGCCCCAAAGGGATAACAAAACCAAAAATGTACCCAGGCTGAGCATCAAATCCCAGTCTGACCAGGAAACCAGAAACCCAATCCGGAAGGGTTTGAGCAGACAGGACCAGAAAACATCTTCGCCCCCGCCCAAAATGAAAAAGGTGTAACAAAACCCCGCCGGCAACAGGGCTGCCACCAGCACAATCATATACTGATTGAGCCGGAAGCCTGAAAAAAACAAAGCGCTGACCAAAAAAGGAATGATAAACAGAATGGAGGGTTGATAAAATCCAAATGCCAGGCCCAGGCCCAGGCCCATATACATAGCATCTTCTGAATTCGCCCCCGATTTAATGAGTTTGAACAAACGCCCGTAGGCCAGCAAAATGAAAGTAGTAGCCATCATGGCCGGTGTCAGGCTGAGCCCGTCGGGACCCAGATGTGCAAAGAGAATATAGAAAAACGCTACCAGGTAGCCCCGGTCGTTGAACAGACCAAACCGATGGGTTAAGTTATTGAACCACAATGCCTGAATAAAAATAAGTCCGCTGCCCAAGTACCGGTAAATGTGGAAATCCCCCAGTCCGGAGTGGGCGAGTCCGGCATAGACCAGGGCCGACAGGGGCCCGTTTTCGTCCTGCACCTGGGCATAGAGCCGCCAGCCGGCAGCAAGCCTTTCCCCCAGTCGGATCCAAAGCAGTTCCGGAACCATGATGTGATTTCCAAGAAATAAAAAAGGACCCTGCATCAGAACAAAGAGGATGCAGAGCACCACCAGCCTGTCCCGGGAACCCAGTTTAAAAAATTGAATCATGAATGAAGGACCAAATTCCGGCTCAGGGGAAACATTAGCCCTGGCAGGACTGCAAAAATGAGAGGGAAATTTGGTTCCTCATGCAGGGAATCGGAAATGTGCCTACTTTTGATGCCGGGATTTTTACAAACCGTTATCAGCATGAGCACCCAGCGCCAACAGAAATTTTCAAGACTGATTCAGAAAGAACTGGGAGATATTTTCCAGCAGGATGTAAAATCCATGTTTGGGGGTGCATTTATCACCGTTTCGGGTGTGAAGGTTAGCCCCGATTTCTCTATTGCCAGCATTTACCTCAGCCTTACCCTTTCCAAAAAGCCTCTGGTACTTCTGGAAGAAATAAGGGAAAAGGGCAAGCAAATCCGGCAGCAGCTGGCCGGAAAAATCAAAAATCAGGTTCGGATTGTACCCGAATTGCGATTCTTTCTGGATGAAACTTTGCAGGAGGCCGAGAAGATGGACAAACTACTGGCCAGCCTCAATATTCCCCCTGCACCACCCGAAGAATCCTGACCGCCCATTGGAACTGAAAAGTCTGAAAATAAGCCAATTTAAATCCCATCAAAAGGCTGATTTTCAATTCAATAAGAGGATAACCGTAGTAACGGGCAAAAACGGAGCAGGTAAGACCAATTTGCTTGATGCCATCCACCACCTGAGTCTGGGCCGCTCGGCATTCCACAAGCAGGACAGCCAGTCCGTAAGTTTCGGGGCAGGATTTTATCGCCTCGATGCCCAAATGGAAGACGAATCGGAAAAAAGGCACCGCCTGGAACTGATTTATTCCGCAGAAGAGAAAAAGAAACTCATTTGGGATGGCATTCCGGCAGAAAGAATCGGAGAACATGTAGGTCGCTTGCCGCTGGTGTTTATACTGCCGGACGAGCCATTTCTGATGAACGAAAGCAGCGAGTGGCGCAGGAGTTTTTTCGATAATACCCTTTGCCAGGCCTTTCCGGAGTATCTTCACCACCTGAGCCGCTACAAAAAATTGCTGGCCCGGCGCAATGCCTTGTTGAAGTATTTTTCTGAAAAACAGCGCTTTGATGCGGTCTTGCTCGATACCATGGACCAGGAGATGGCGGCTGAAGCCGGGCCGGTATGGGCCATCCGGCACCGGGAAATTCCGGCCTTTATGCAATTGCTCGAGCTGCAGTATGCCAGCCTTTCCGACGGAGCCGAGCGGGCCGGCCTGATGCACGAATACCAATCGGACCCGGCCGGTCTGGACCTGCAACTTGCCCGAAACCGCATGCAGGACATGGAAGCACAGAGAACCCTGGCCGGTCCGCATCGGGATGATTTTGCCTTCTTGCTGGACAACAGGTCGCTGAAAAAAACAGGCTCACAAGGCCAGCAAAAATCCTATTTGCTTAGCCTGAAACTGGCTCAGTATCAATTTTTAAAAGAAAAAAATGGCCGCCTGCCCTGGTTGCTGATGGACGATATTTTTGACAAACTCGACGACATGAGAATCGTCCGGCTGATGAAAATGGTGGCACTGCCCGACACCGGACAAGTTTTCCTTACCGATGCCCGTTTTGAAAGGACCCACCAGATTATGAAAAGCAACCGGATTGATTTTCAGGAAATTCTCCTCTGAAAGTTACCAAATCATCCCCTCACGCCAATACTTTTGCCAGACCTATGGAAAACAAAGAATCGTCTTTTGATAATTTTGATGCCTTTGCCAGCGACTACAGGCAAATCCACAACCAAAACATAAAACTGACCGGGGCCGACAGCCATTATTTTTCTGAGTTTAAGGTAAAATGGCTCAGGCAATACTATGGAAAGGAGCAGCCGGGCCGCATTTTGGATCTGGGTGCAGGCGATGGCACCTGCCTGACTTACTTTTCTACTCTTTTTCCTGAATCGGAACTGAAAGGCATCGATGTGTCGGAACTGAGCATTCAGGAGGCAGCCGCAAAGAACATTCCCCGTGCAGAGGTAAAAGCATACGATGGCCGGCACATCCCCTTTACCGATAATGAATTCGATACGATTCTGGTTGCCACCGTTATGCACCACATCCGTTTTGAAGAGCACAAAGGCCTGATGCAGGAGGCTTTGCGGGTGCTTCGCCCGGGGGGAAGAATATTTATTGTGGAGCACAATCCCTTCAATCCCGTTACCATGCACATGGTCAATACCTGTCCATTCGATGAGGATGCGGTATTGCTGAAACCCGGCTACACAAAAAAACTACTTTCGGAAAACGGCTTTCAAAAGGTAAAAAACCATTTCATTCTCTTCTTTCCCCGTGGGGGAATATTCAGGATGTTACATCCGCTGGAGAAATATTTTCAGGGCATTCCCATTGGCGGACAATATGTTACCGTCGGAATGAAGGCCTGACTTATTCGCCCGGAAGGCTATTTTGGGGCTTCCCTTCCCTGAGGTGGACAAACTGCTTTCCATAGTATCGGGCATACAGATTGTCGTACCATTGTCCCGGTCCTTGTCCCAGTTCTGAGGACAGAAACGAGGCCGGAAAATGGCGGTAAGGCTCCACCCAAACACTGTCGCCCTGTGCCTGTTTCATTGCCTCCATCCGGGCACTCCGTTCTCTTTCGTAGGCACGGGCCTCCCCCGAAAGCAGGTCTTCTGTGGCGGTTATTTGGTTGGGGTTCATCCAGAATATAATCCCCAGAAAAAAAATCCACTTGAAAAAAGAGACAGGCATATTGCCAAACCGGATGCCTGCAAACGGCTGAATTCCCCCAACTTTGGCTACAAAAATATTCCAGATGATCAGGCAGATGGCCAAAAACTGAAACAGGTTGAGGGTATGGTCCTGCACTTCGCCCTCGCCCTTGTAGGAAGGAAAAAAACAAAAGAGCAAAACCAGCAGCGATACCGGCAGCGAGATAAAGAAGTGCCGCCGGGTGAAGGCAAAAGGAGAAGATTTAACCGGCAGCAGGCTCAGAAAAATGAAAAGCAAAAGCAGGCCCGGGCTGATAAAAAACCCGCCGGTGAACCGAAGCCAGGCGAGGAGGGATGATGACAAAACCCAGATGGCAGATCGCCCGAAACTGCCGCTTGCCTCCATACGGTAAAAGGTAGCCGGCGAAAACAATACCACTAATGTTCCGGCGAGGGCGGCCAGAAGAAACATGAAATAGGGTAGGGAAAAGGTTCTGTTTACAGCCAGCCTTCCGGCGAACAAGGCAGCCCAGAAACCCAGTTCAAGAGCCATGAAAATCTCATTGAAACCGATGACCAAAAAAATAAGACCAGCCTGTAAAATCCAGAATATCAAATTTTTAAGTCTGTAATTCTGGTAGATTTCTTTTCTGAGTGCCCATAAAAAGGAGGCATGGAGAATAAGGAAAAAGGCTCCGCCTGTTTGATAGGGCACATAGCCGCCTGAGTTGAATATAGCTTCGGGGAGTGTTTGGGCATAACCCAAAAAAGCGGTCAGGCAAAACAGTGCCAGTAAAAGGAGTTTTGAGGTGGTAATTTCAAACAATTGGGAGAGATAAAACCAGAAACTGCTGACCATCAGGCCCATCAGTAGGAAGGTAAATGCCCTGTAGCCCCAAAGCGAATGCCAGGAAAGGGGATTTACAGCCCAGAAAAATGCCGAGGAATATCGGGCACTCCAGGACTCATACAGCCCCATGACGGTGGTGAGCGGACCCCATTGGGCTGTAGGCACAGCAAAATGGAAATCGTCTCCTGCAGGATGCTGATACAAAGCCAGCCAGGCATAGGGCAGCAACAAGCCCGTGATTATCATCCAGGCTGGCAGCCGGAAGTTTTTAAGCCATTGATTTTCTTTGGATTGCTTCATTTTCTGTGCTCAGGGCGCCGGCAATAAATGTGTAAAACCCGACAACATCAGGAACTGAGTTGAAAAACCATAGCGCTGAGTGCGTATGCCAGGCCCGACATATAAAAAAGTTGAAGCAGGGGCCATTTCCAGCTTTGGGTTTCGCGGTAGGAAACGGCCAGGGTACTCATGCATTGCATGGCAAATATATAAAATACCAACAGCGACAATACAACCGGACCCGTGAAAACCGGGCTTCCTGAGTCGGGATTTCTGGCTTGTAACATTCTGGTTTTCAGCATTTCTGTTTCGCCTTCCGAGCCGGAGGCGTACAATACCGACATGGTGCCCACAAACACCTCTCTGGCAGCAAAAGAAGTGAGCAGGGCCACCCCGATTTTCCAGTCAAATCCGAGAGGCTTCAGCACAGGTTCCACCCATTTTCCTGCCAGGCCTGCATAGCTGGATTCCAGCCTGCGTGACAAGGCAATTTGCTCTGCTTCAGCCCGCTGCATGCCGGATGCAAGCGAGGTTTCCAGCGATTGGTTATATGCCGTTTCCATTTGTTCGCCCGGTCCGAAACCGGCCAGAAACCACAGCAAAATGGAAATGGCTAAAATCACCTTTCCCGCCTCCAGCACAAAAGACATGGATTTTTGGTATACCGAAATCCAGATGTTTTTCCATAGCGGATACTGGTAGGGCGGCAATTCGATGACAAAAGTACTGCGGCCCTTCTCCGGCATCAGGCGATTTAGCACCATGGCAGTAGCTATGGCACCCAGCAAACCGGTGAGGTAGAGGCCGAAAAGTGAAAGGCCCTGCAGCGAAAGGGGGCCAAAAGCAGCCCTGGCGGGTACCAGCATACCTATGAGTAAAGTGAACACCGGAAGGCGGGCCGAACAACTCATCAGAGGTGTGACAAAAATGGCAATCAGCCTTTCCCGGCTGCCGGCCATACTTCGGGTAGACATTATGGCCGGAACTGCGCAAGCCACACCCGAAACCAGGGGAATCACCGCTTTTCCGCTCAGGCCCATTTTTTTCATGAGCATATCCGTAAGCACCATTACCCGCGACATATAGCCCGATTCTTCCATCAGCCCGATGAGAAAAAACAGAACCGCAATCTGCGGAATGAAAATCACAATACCCTGAATGCCTGCCAGTATGCCTTCCAGCAAAAGTCGCTTCAATATGCCGTCGGGCAGGGCCTGTTCGAGCAGGGCGATCCCATGTCCGAATGCTAACTCTATCCAGTCCATCGGTAAGGCCGAAAATTTAAAAATTGCTTCAAAAACCACAATCAGGATGCCCAGCATGAGCAAATAACCCCAAACCGGATGCAGGGCCCAGCGGTCGAAGGAGAATTCATTTCCCCTTTCACGGCTTTGAACAATGTGGTGTGCCGCCATCCCCTCTTTGATTTTTTTGTAGCGATAAACTGTTTCCCTGGCCTGCTGCAGGGATTTTATGTCTGTTTTGGCCGTCTCACTTTCTGTATGTTGATATTCCTGCCCGCTTTGAAGCGAAAGCCAATGCGCAAAGTCATGAATCTCAGCAGTGGAATTGTCGGAAAAAACTGCCTGAGGATTGAATATTTGAAGATCCGGAATTTTTGCTTTTTCAATGGCAGCCTTCAGTTCGTTAAGGCCTTTTCCCGTACGGGCATTGATGGCCACCACCGGACAGCCCAGCCATTTTTCCAGGCTTTGGGTATCCAACAATATACCGCGTTCTTCTGCCACATCCACCATATTCAGGGCTACCAGAACCGGGATTTTCAGGTCGGCCACCTGCGAAAACAACAGAAGATTCCGCTCCGGATTGGATGCATCGCATACCACCAGCACAGCATCCGGACGTTGGCTTTCTTCCAGAATCTGCCTTGCCACAATCTCCTCGTCCTTCGATTTGGGAATGAGGGAATAGGTGCCGGGCAGGTCCACCAGGTCATACATTTGATTGCCCGCCGAAAAGGTTCCCGATTTGCGCTCGATGGTTACACCCGAAAAATTGGCAACTTTCTGGTTGAGCCCCGTCAGTTGATTGAAAAGAGAGGTTTTGCCAATATTGGGATTGCCCACCAGGGCCAGTTTTTTTTCCATCATGCTGTTTTTTGCATCAGTATAAAACGGGCATCTTCTTCGCGGATGGAAATCCGGCTGCTGCCGTTGCTGATAACCAAAGGACCATGAAAGGGCATTTTTTGAATTACCGTCCAGGTACTGCCCTCGATAAGGCCCATATCGGCCAGTTTGGGGTAAATGGCTTGGCTGCTGCAGGACAAAAATAAGGCCGGACTCCCGGGGGCCAATTCACTTAAAGGCATCAAACTCTGTCTTATTTAGAATGAATTTAAACAACCGCAAATCAAGTTGTTTGGGGCTCAAAAACAAATGATGAAAATGGTTTTTCTGCTTTGATTTTTCAATGCCAGAGGTTTCAGGGTTCCGGACTTGGGTCTTTTTGGAGTTTATTTTTTACGGGCAAAAAAATTATGTTTGCAGCCTTAGATTCATTTAAAGTTTAAATTTCCTGTATTCATCTTTTTTAAGAGAATTGATTTTTTATGAGAAACAAGTTAATCATTGTCCTGATTTTTTGCCTTTCATTTATATTATATCTATTAAAAATAAAGCCTGCAACAAACGACGATATATTTGTTTATTTTAATTATGCAAGAAACTTTTCGGAGGGAAGATTTTTTGCTATAGACTATAGGAATATTCCTTCAGAAGGATTTTCATCTATTTTATATATGATTATGTTGGTTCCTTTTGAATTTTTAAAAATAAATCCAATGCTTGGAGGAATTATTTTAAATTACATTGCTATTTTTGGGATTGCATATATTTCATATAAAATCCTAAATAATCTTTTTCCCGATAAAATTGAAATAAATTTTTCTCTCTCCTTGTTTTTCGGGATATTGATTTTTCACTCAGATATTTCAGGCGTGGCAGGATGGGCATTTGAGACCGTTTACAGTGGTTTAGTTATGATGTTTTTGATTTATTTAATATCAAAAAAAGATATTGATAAAAATATTAATTTGATAATTTTATTTTACATCATTGGGCATCTATTTAGACCTGAAAATTTAATTATATTTTCTCCTTTGGGTCTTTGGCTATTGTTTAAATTGGCAAATACGAAAAAAGTATTGTTCACTGGTTTAAAGGTAATTTGTGGATTTTTGTTTTTATTTTTATTTAAATATTTTGTTTTTGATGACATATTTCCGACCGGATATTATAGGAAGTTTATAAATTTAAATCAGGAAATTAGTTCAGGGACTAAATATGTAAGCGAATGGTTGTTCTCGGCCCCATTTTATCATAGGATAAAAAATTTATATTTGGCGATTGGTGTTTTTTTTGTTCTTTTATACATATCATATAAGTATAAAAGCGAGAGTATTTACCAAGGGTTTTTTGGGTTGATATTTATTTCTTTCATGATTTTTTTATTGAATATCCTGTTTTGTTTGAAAACCACTCCAATGATAGGGTATTTTAATAGATATCTGATTTCCTCAAACGTTATTTTAATATTTTTTATTTTTTCATTATTAAGTTTTATTGTTTCCAAAATATTTTCGCAGCAATCGCAAAAATATTTGTCTTTCTTGGTTTTGCCTTTTTTTATATTATTATCAATAAAGGAAAGAGGACTTAAGGGAGCTGTTCATAACTTATTTATCATTGATAACTTAAAATCCCAATATGAAAATCATCCATACATAAAATTCGGAACCTTTCTCCGCACAAATTTTCCCAATCATCAAAATTTGACTCTTTCATTCGGGGACGGGGGAGCTCTGCCTTATTCTGCTCAGTGCAATACTGTTGACCCCGCCGGACTTACAGAGCCTTACATCGCAAGATTGGCTGCATACAATGGGAGCGATAAAGTATTGAAATACTCCAACCACATATTATCCAATAAGTTAGATATGTTTTGTTTGGCTACCGAGTTTTCTGATACCGTTCGGAATGTGGAGGGCTGCTTTTACGGTGCACATGTTCCTCTCAGCCCGGAACAAATTGTGGAGTTTTATTCCATTTTGGCCAAAAATAAGTTTGTATATGTCTGTTCAATTTCGGCTGAACATGAGGGTTTACCTTATGATATTCATTTGTTGCTCAATCCGGGAAGTCCGAATTTTTCCTCATTAAGCAGGGTTGTCAAAGAGTACTGCAGGACTCATGGCTTTATTCGGGAGGGGGATTTTATTGTGGAATGTGGAAAGCAGCGGGCTGTTTTTCCGAATTTAAGCAGATAGGTTTTTATTGATTTTTATCCTCCCGGCCCAATCATGATGGTTTTTTCTTTTTCAGTTTTTACCATTCCGGCAGGCATTCCCTTTAATTTCCTTACATATTTTTTTTCTGTAAATATCACAACAGGAAGGCTTTCTGATTTCGCCTTGGAATAGTATGCAGCCCATTCTGCTGCTTTTTCCAATACCGGTTTAGGAATAGGTTGGTTCTTTTTTCTGCGAATGATGACATGGCTCCCTGCCACATTGCGGGCATGAAGCCAAATGTCGTCCTTGTGTGCCATTCTTAGCATTTCGTCATTTCCTTTGGCATTTTTGCCAATCCAAATGTCAAAATCCATATATGTTCTGAGCCGGTAGGGTTGTTGCTCCTCATTTTCCTGTACCAGAATTTCTTTTTGGAAATACAGCTTCAGATCCGACCTGTTTTTTGCTTCCTTTATTTTTTGGCATGCCGCCTCATTTTGGACCAATTGTTCCTTCCATTCAGACAGGCGCTGCTCCAGATATTTTTCGTTTTCTTTTTCACCTTTTGCTTTGCGGTACAAGCGGTTGGCGTTTTCGGTCACCGACAAGTCTTTTTTTACTTTGATTTCCAATGTTTTGCTTCCGTCAAACAATGGCAGCGCTACCTTTTCAGCCCCTTTTTCTATTTGGGTAGCATAGGCCATCAGCAAATCGGCCTGCAGCCTGTATCCTTCCGAAAGAGCATGTTTCCGTATCTGTTCTTCGGTAATCCGGATTTGTTCCCGAATCCGGAATTGGTTTTTTTCCCATGTATCCAGGCATTGTTCTTTTTCTTTTTCAAATCGGTTGATTGTCCAGTAAACCTTTTGATAGAAATGGGCTATTTCTATGGGATTCAGGCTTTTCAGCAAAATTTCTCCTTCAGGGAATACGGTTACAAAAACCAATTTATTTTTTTTGCACACATACAGCATCCCCTTAGAAAGCTGGTGCAGGAATTGCCTGAACAAGGCTTCTTCATTTTCCGGCTCAGCATTTCTTTTTATTTTTTCCCAATCCGCCATTTCTTCTTTTCCCAGCATGGGATGATGTTTTTTGAGTAAAGCCGGGTCGGGAGAATAGGTACCAAACAGGGGCAGAAGTTCCTTTATGTCAGTCGGAGGCGGCGCCGAAAGGTCGTTTTTGAGGTGGTGGTTGAAGACTTTCAGGGTTTGTATCCCGTTGTGAAGCAGCACATTGCAGCGGTTGCCATACAGTTTAAAGCATAGCTGCAGATCATTTTCAAATACCAGATGGAAGCTTCTGTCGAACAGTACCGGCTTTACTTCTCTGATTTTTTGGCTGATGATTTCCGGAAAAAGATCTGCCGCATTTCCCCTGGCCCGCTGAAAAGAATCGGGAAAAGAGAGCAATCCGACACCCTGTTGCAGTTCTGCTTTCAGGATAAATCCGGACCCGTCATTCTTTTCGAATTCCAAAATCAACTCATCCTTCTGCTGCGAAAATGCCGATACCAAAACAGCTTCTTTCAGCACTTTGCCCAGTTCGGCAGCCAACCGGGAAATAAAGTAATAGTGATGGACCATCTTAAAACCAGCCAGAATTGTAGGCTGAGTATCCGGAGTAATATACCATTACAGGTGGTAATTGAAATTACTCCTGATGATGGGTGGCTTGCCTGTGAATCTCTTTCGGATGTAATACCAAAAAGTTGACAGGCTGTTTCGAAGGGCTTTTTCTGAAATGCTGGGAGACGGTGCCCTGTAGTGAATGGGAACCTCCATATATCGGGTTTTCCTGAGCAGGTACCGTATTTCGGTCTGGTAAAAATGTGCTTTCGATTTCAGACCGTAATCCAGAAAAGCCCTGACTACATTGGAGTGAAATCCCTGAAAACCTGATGTCATGTCGCTCATGGTGGTACCCAGAAACAGGTTCGCCAAAACAGTACCAAATCCCGATATAAATCTGCGTGAGAAGGGAGAGTCGGCATTGGAGCCTCCGTTGATATTGCGGCTGCCGAATGCACATTCGTTGCCTTCGTTCAAAACCCTGAGGAACATGGGGATGGCCCTGGGGTCATGCGAAAGCCCTGCATCCATTTCAATGATGAATCTGTGTCCGGCATCGAGTGCTGCCCGGTAGCCGGCCAGATAGGCATCCACAACATTTCTGTTTTGCGGAGCCCATACCAGAGTAAACCTTTCATCCCTGGCGGCAAGATTTTCACAAAGTTCTTTTGTGTTGTCTCTGGAAGAATTATCCACCACAAAGTAAGCCTTGCCGCTTCCCAACTTTTCCAAAACAAAAACCAAAATAGATACCAGGTCATGGAAGTCCTCAGACTCATTGGCCATCGGGATTACTACAGCCCAATCGTTATTGAAATACATCCGGCAAAAAATGCAAATTTAGAAACTTTTCGCCTTCAGGTTCAGACAGATATTTTATTTCGATGGGATTGTATCTGAATATTAGTGTTTTGAAAAATACAGAATGGCCCACAATCCCGATACCATGATAAATATCCCCAAAGCCATGGGCTTCAGGTTTTGGTCCATTTGTACAACTTCTCTGCTTTTCAATACCCCGACAAAACTCCTCAAAACCAGCCCAAGCCCGGGAATCAGGAATAGGAAATTAATAGTGGGATTTTGCCGGAGCGGATATAAAAAACAAAAAAGTCCGCCCAACACCAGAAAGGTGTGGTAGGCCAATGCTTTCTTAGGTCCCAGAACGATGGGAAGGGTGGTTTTGCCGGCAGAAAAATCCGAGTCCCTATCCCGCATATTGTTGATATTAAGTACTGCAGTACTCCAAAGGCCCATAGCGCAGGAGGGAAGGATCAATTCAGGTGAAAGGCTGAGGGTATGCAGATAATAACTTCCCGATACAGCCACAAAACCAAAAAACAGAAAGACCGATACATCACCCAAGGCCATGTAGCCATAGGGTTTTTTACCATTGGTATAAAAGTAAGCCGCAGCGATAGCAAGAAGCCCTGTTAGAAAAAGGGGAAGGGCTTTTTCGGGCTGATTGCGGAAGCAAACATAAAGCAGGCCAATGCCCGAAAGCAAAGCAGCTATGGCCATGGTTACAACTGCAATTTTCATTTGCCCGGTGGAAATTTTTCCCGATTGTACAGCTCTCGCAGGACCTTGTCTGCTTGCATGATCGGCGCCATGCAGGCTGTCGCCCAAATCATTGGCAAAGTTGGACAATACCTGAAGGAAGAGAGTGGTAAGAAAAGTGAGGCCGCAAATCACAGGATCGAAATTGCCTTGCTGGAAGGCAAGGTATTGCCCCATGCCGGTACCGGAAAGAGCCAAAGGCAGCGTCCGTAATCTGGCTGCTCCCAGCCACACCTTCCATCCCGAGTCCTTGGGCTCTGACATAAATGTACCGCTATTTTAATTGTCCGCAATAAACCAAATTAAAGGCATTCCTGTTCTGAGCATACCTCCGAATTGCCCATTGGAGCTTTGACATTATGGAATTTTACAGAGCTATTCTTCGTTTTTGTCGATGCCAGAGCCCCGCTATCAGAAAGTTTTAAAACATTGAAAAAATTGCATTAACATTGCATTCTATTAAATCCTGAATTGCCGATACATTCACGCTCAAGAATATCCATTGGTTAAGCAGATTTATGAAAGCCTACATCAACAATCATTTCCTGTCCGCTAAAGAAAACTTCCGGTTTATTCTTTTTGTTGTATCTGCTTTTCTTCTCATTATCATTGCGGCAGCCAACCGGAATAAACCCATACAGGTATTGCCCGCACAGAATCAAATGATGGATTCCAAGCCCAAACAATCGGGAGCCCAGAAAATTCACAGGCTTCATCAAGATAATTTAAGAAAAGAAAGGACCTGAACCAAAGGCCTTGCCTACTTTTGCGGCCGTATTTTAAATTTCAGTTTTGGCCGATTCCAATTTCATAGATTATATTAAAATCAACTGCCGCTCCGGAAACGGAGGTCCGGGCTCTGCTCATTTTTTCAGGGCTAAGGGATTGCCCAACGGCGGCCCCGACGGGGGTGATGGCGGAAAAGGGGGCGATGTTGTCCTCAGAGCGAATGCACAACTCTGGACCCTGCT
>CANHCT010000041.1 GCA_947459175.1 Hymenobacteraceae bacterium | reverse complement strand
TTCTCATAACCAATTCTGGAATCAAGAAAGGTGTTGTTGCTGATTTTTTGGTTGATGATTCTGCGGTATACCTGCAGATAATAAGGATTGCAGCTCCATTGAATGGACTGACGAAGGTTGCAAGGCGATGGATGGGGATGGCAATGCACTACATCCTGTACACAGGGCCAAACCATATTGGAATCCATTACGCCTTCCTGAAGCGCAGTGAGTGCCTGCAATGTTTTAAAAATGGAACCGGGAGGATACGGAGCCATCATCGCCCGGTTGAACAAGGGCTTGAGCGGGTCACGCTGCAGGGCGAGATAGTTTTTTGAGAACTCCCTGCCGGTCAGTAGATTGGGGTCATAAGTAGGAGAGGAGACCATGGCCAGGATTTCCCCGGTTTTGGGTTCAATGCAAATGATGGAGCCCTTTTTGTTTACCATCAGTTCTTCTCCGAATTTTTGGAGCTCGAGGTCGATGGAGGTATACAAATTTTCCCCCCGGATGGCGGAAGTATCATAAATTCCGTCTTTGTAATGGCCTTTCTGGATGCCGTTTACATCCACCATCATAAACTTTATGCCTCGCCTTCCCCTCAATTGTTCTTCATAAAAACTTTCAAGGCCTGCGATACCAATGTAATCGCCTGATTTATAGTATTGATTTCCTTCATTCTTTAGCTTTTCCAGTTTTCCTGCCGAAATTTCCCCAATGTAACCAAGCACCACCCCGAGGGCTTTGTGATCGTATCCTCTGACGGTTCGGGGGGAAATAAAAAAACCCGGAAAATCAATCAGTTGGTCCTGAATACGGGCAAAATCGGTATGGCTGAGTTGCTTGATAAAGGCGGAAGGTTTCACCCGGGAATAGGTCCTGGCAGCCAGCAGTTTATCAATGAATTCCTGCTTTTCTATACCAAAGAGCCCGCAAAAGCGCAGTGTATCCATATTTTTCTTTACCTCCTTGGGTAAAACCATTACATCGTAAACGGGAATGTTGTACACGCAGATTTTTCCTTTCCGGTCGTAGATAATGCCTCGGTAAGGGTATTCGATTATGCGCTGAAGAGAAATGTTGGCGGCTGCCTGCTTGTAGCTGTCGTCAATTACCTGCATATAAAACAACCTCATCAAAAAGGTAAAGCAAACCAGGATAAAAACCAGAATGATGATGCGGTGGCGGCTTTCGAACATATGGCGGGGCAAAAATAGAGATTGCCGGGGATTGTTTGGGTAAAGGTTCAGGAATTGATTTTCTGCCATTCCGAACCCTGCCTGTTTTTATGCGGCTTAGAATGCGGGCCAATTAAATATTCAAATAGCCGCCAGTGAAACAAACTTTTATTTTCGGGCTTTTCATCATTTTATTTGCAGAGAAATAAAGCTACCTCATCAGTATGAAAAAATATCTGTTCTGTCTTGGTTTAGCCGTCATGATGGTTTCCCGTTCACAGGGTCAATGGCAACATATCCTGCCGGAGGGTCTGAAAGAAAAAAGGCAGGCCATCGGTGAAATGGAAAATACAGACCGCTATCCCCAGGTCTTCGATTTCAGAAAAAGCCAGTCTCTTCAAAAAACCGGTGCCACCGCCGGTGAATCATGGCTGCCGGGTGAATTTGAAGAAAGTCAGTCCGTTGTTCTCAGTTGGGGCTCTTATAGTGCTGCCAACCAGGTAGATACCACCAGCAATCTGGCAGTTATTTCATCCAAACTATGTATCGGAATACAGCCGGAAGCCCAGGTTTGGATTCGGGTTCACAAGGCTGAGGATTCATTGCCAGTCAAGAGGTATATGGCTCGAATCGGACAACCCTTGTATAACTATCGCTTTGTAGTAAAGCACGGCGATGCCTGGTGGGCCCGGGACTTCGGGCCGATTGGCTATTACAAAGGGGCACAGGATTCGCTGTATTATGCTGATTTCAAGTATTATCCGGGCCGGGAGCACGACAATTCCCTTTCTCCCACCATCAGCCATCTGAACGGATGGCAAAATATGGTTACCCGGATGAACTTCGAAGGCGGAAATCTGATAACCGACGGATTTGGAACCGTCTATTACTCCGATGTGGTATCTCAGGCCAATTCTGCCACAGGCACACATTTTCCTACCCTTGCTTCTTCTTTGGTTGCCGACTCTATGCGCAAAGTGCTGCAGGCCGATCAGGTGGTACAATTGCCTGCACTCAACTGCGACGGAGGTACGGGTCACCTGGATTTATATCTGAAAATGATGGATGAAGAAACATGGATTGCTGCTCAATATCCAGCCGCCATAACGGCTTCTGACAAAGCACTTTCTGAGGCCAACATTACCCTCATAAAAAATAGAAATTCGGTTTACAACCGTCCTTACCGTGTTTTTCGGGTGCCGATACCCACAGACAACAACGGCAGCTACAGCCAACAGATTACCTGCACAGGACTGAATAATGCCGGCCGGTCATTCATCAACGGCATTACGGTAAATAAAACCTTTATCTATCCCATCTGGGACAGTCCGGGTTCAGGGAATACCAATCAGCGGTTGCAACTGGAAGCCGATATGAAAAAATGGTTTCCCGGCCTGAAATTGTTTGGTATCGATGTTCGTGCCATGACCGGTTTCGGAGGACAACTTCATTGTATCACCATGCAGATTCCCACAGATAATCCTGTAAAATTCTGGCATCCCGCTTTGCGTGACATGCAGATTATCGGGCCTGAGTACAGACTCAAGGCCACCATCCGGAATAAAAGCGGGGTTGATTCGGCATGGTGCAAATGGCGGGTGGGTTCTCAGGGTGCCTGGAATCACCTCAGCCTCAGTGACTCATCCGGATTTTTTATCGGTGCCATTCCAGGCGCTGGTTTGTCTTCAGGCGATACGGTTCAGTATTTCCTTTCGGCTACCACCCTCAACGGTAAAACAGCCGTAAAGCCCATCACGGCACCCGAGGGTTATTTTCAATTTGTAGTACAGGATGTGACAGGAATGTATCAGGCACAAATAGAATCCGGCCTTCGAATTTTCCCCAACCCCGGCAACGGATTGGTAGAAATGGAATTGCCTCAGGCCTCCGGCCTTGAACTGAAAGTATTGGATGTTTCGGGAAGGGTGTGGCATCAGCAGGCATTGCATCCATCGGAAAGCCGGCAAACAACAGATCTGAGCCGCCTTCCCTCCGGCATGTATCTGATGATTTTTTCTGAGAAGGGTAAAATGCTGGGAACTAAAAGGTATGCCAAATTTTAATCAAATAAAAATGAAGACATTAGTATTACTATTTGCCTTTTCGGCCCTGGCTGTATCTGCCCGTTGCCAAACCTACACGCTTGCTTTTGATACCACTGTTTACACACCCCTCCAGAATGACACCATTCTGAGCGGCAGCAACTGGGTAGGCACCAACTATCAATTGAATCTTCCTTTCCCTATGCGGGTGAGCAACCTGACACTCAGCACCATATTTATTCATACCGATGGGGAAATTCAGCGCCGGGTGACCTCCGGTGGCTCTACCTCGTTCCGCACAGTCATGTACGGATTTGGAAATTGCGGGCTCAGGCAAAAGCAGAACGATACCTCAGTGATTTCATATGTAACCGAAGGCATCAGTCCGAATCGCATTGTGAAGGTACAGTTTCGGAATGCCGGATTTACGGGCGACGAATCACATACGGATAAGGTCAACTTTCAGATTTGGTTGCACGAAAGCGGAAAAAGATATGACCTCGTTTTCGGGGAGACCAGCCCCACTTCCATGCGGCCGATGAACGGTGCCTATGGACCATTTATCGGACTGGGTAGTCAGTATATCAGGGGTTTGCCTAATGCACCTCTTCTGGGCAACCTGGACTACGGAATGAATGGTATGCCCCGGAAAGGGTTTACTTACACATTCTCCCGGCCTTGATGCTGTTTCGGCTCTTTGCTGAAAAATAGGCCGCAAGGGCGTATCTTTGCCTTGAAATTCAGGGTATGGCAAAGAAGGAAATCCGCAAAATGAAACCCGCCGAACTGGCTGCCTGGTTGACGAAAGCCGGAGAAAAGTCTTTTCGGGCAAAGCAGATTCTTCACTGGCTTTGGAACCGTGGCGCTAAAAGTTTTGAGGCCATGGAAAATCTTCCGAAAAACCTGAGGGCCCAACTGGATGAAACCTTTGCCATCCATCAGCTCAGCATTTCTGCAAGGCAAAAAAGCAGCGACGGAACCATAAAAGCAGCATTTACCCTGCACGACGGAAATGTAGTGGAGGGTGTTCTCATTCCGGCCGGTGAGCGCATGACGGCCTGCATTTCTTCTCAGGTGGGTTGTTCGCTAACTTGTAAGTTTTGTGCCACCGGGTATATGGACCGGGTCCGCAACCTGGAGCCCTATGAAATTTTTGATCAGGCAAGGGCAATTGCCGGCATTGCCGAATCAGAATACGGGCAACCGCTTACCAACATTGTGATGATGGGAATGGGTGAACCCCTGCTAAATTACGCGAATGTGCTGGAGGGTATAGGCAGGATTGTTTCTCCTGAGGGAATGGGCTGGTCGGCCAAAAGAATAACCCTTTCTACAGCCGGAATTGCCAAAATGATTCAAAAATTGGGCGATGACGGGGTGAAATTTAATCTGGCTCTGTCTCTGCATGCCGCCAACGATGAAAAGCGGAACCAGATAATGCCCATCAACGAAAGCAATACTTTGGCTGCACTGAAGGATGCACTTCGCTATTTTTATCAGAAAACAAAAAACGAAATCACCTTTGAATACATTGCATTTCAGGGCTTTAACGACAGCGTTCAGGATGCGGGAGAGCTTGCCCGCTTCGCCAAATCGGTAGGGGCCCCTATCAAAATCAACATCATTGAATACAATCCGATATCCGAAGCGGCATTTACCAACAGCAGCGCCGACAGGCTTGTAACTTTTAAAAAGGAGCTGGAAAAACATCACCTTGTGGTGAATATCCGCAGAAGCCGTGGCAAAGACATCGATGCCGCCTGCGGGCAACTGGCCAATAAACACCGGGAAGGAGAGCCGGTGTCATGAGAATTTCTTTATTCAATGGCCTTCAGAATTATTGGCAGGATTATTTTCCACCAAAGCTTGTTCATCTTCATGATTGCTTCTGATAATCAAGCTTTTCTACTTTTGGCCAGCCTCCACCGAAGACCCAGGTACCATTCACGGCCGCGGGTAGGGCCCCAAACAGAGCCGGTGTCGAAATTGGGGCCAAAAGGATTTTCCCAACCTGCAATGGGCCGGAGCTGACGAAAATCAAAAATATTTTCCACGCCCCCGTAGATTTCCAGGCTTTTGTGTTTGAATGTCAGCTGCCCGTTGAAAATTGCGTAAGGATCAGACCATGCGGAATTCAGATTGCCGGATGATGAAAGGGTGGAAGGCAGCCTTTGTTCATCGTAAGCATGCACATTAAAATCGGCATAAAACTTATCCGACAAGGGCCGCCATGAGAGGGCTGCTACCACCCTGTGCCTGGGATTAAATGGCAGCCATTCTCTTTTTTTATTTTCTACCCGGTAAACCTCCAGATAATTGTAGCTGAGTTTGGCCTCGATGATGTCAAATAACTTCAGATTGGCTTCTGCCTGGGCAGAGTTGGAAATCGATGTACCCTTGAAATTCCGGATAAAAGCTTTGCCCGGCTCCCGGATTACATCAGGGAAAAACTGATTTTGGAAACGGGTTTGAAAAAAATCCACCGAAATACTTCCCGAGATATGTTTTCTGTCTATCATCCAGGTGTAGCTGCTTCCCCAGTTCAACGCCTTTTCTGCCTGAAGCGGCTCTTCGAAAATAATGTCCCTGGAGCTGGCTTGCAGCATAATATTTTCTGAAAGCAAATTGACTTGCCTCCAGCCGGTTCCTGCAGAAGCCCTTAGAATATGGTCCGGACGGATGTCGTATTTCAGCATGGTCCTCGGAGTAACCAAGGTTCTGAAATCCTGATGCCGGTCCAACCGGATGCCGGCTATCCAGGTGAGTTTTTCCTGAAAAAAAGCGGCTTTGTGTTCTGCAAAAAGTCCGGGTACCACCATTTCGGTCCGGTAGTTTCCAGCAAAACTTCTTTTGGGCAGGGTGTCGGAAAACCGGATTTTTTCATTCAGTATTTGCCCTCGAAAACTGGCTCCCCAGGTTAGGCTGTGCTGCTCATGTAAATTCCATTGGTGCTGAATCCATCCATTCAGATTTTGCTGATTGGCTTTGTAGCTCAAAGTTCCGAACCATGATTCCTGCCTTTGTCCGAAGGCAGAGGCCTGCAATTGTACGGCATGCACTGCGGAGAACCGATAGCCCGTTTTGGATATCCATTCGGGTTGAAAATATTCCAGACTTTGTCCGTAAATCCTGCTGCTTCCTTTGCCATCAGCGGGATTAAAATCCCGCTGTCCGCCGGTTCGGTTTTCCTGTGTGGCCCTGATGGAGAAATGGGTAAAAAATCCAGCCTCATTCTCTTTTCCGTAGTTCCATCGGTTGAAAACCGAGTAACGGCTCAGACGGGGCAGGTCCAAAAAACCATCGGCATCCCGGTCTCTTTTTCCTGCCGGCTGCACGATGTGGATACCCAGCAGGCTGTTCCATTTGCCTGCCGTATCTATGGCACCGCTGTAATTGGCATTGAAATGTTTTTCTCCAAAATTGTTGATGTAGGCATTGGCATACAGCCGGGGTTCGGTAGCTGCATCCCGGGTGACAACATTGATTTGCCCCGATATACTTTCAAAGCCCTGCAAAACGGAATTGGCCCCTTTGGCTACAAATATTTTGTCAATGATGGAAGCAGGAACGCTGCTGATGCCATAGGTGTAGGTGAGCCCCTGAACAAAGGGCAGGCCATCCATCAAAATCTGATTGTAAACCCCTGATAATCCTAAAATTCTGAGTTCTTTGGCATTGGTGAGAACATTGGTGGTCTGGGGCTGAACGGTGCCCTGGGTTTCGAAACAACCGGCCATGTCGCAGCAGGCAGCTTTGGTGAGCTCCTTTTGCGTAATTACCTCTGTTTTAATCGTTTGACCGGCATCGATAAAACTGCCTTGTTTCTTTCGGACAATGTGGATCTCAGCGGTTTCTTTGGCAATGAGACTGAGCTGGATATAGGCAAAATCATACCCTTTTATTTCGAAAGTATCGGTTTGGAAACCCCTGCATCCGGCCAACAGATACACCTCTGTACTGTCGCGCTTCAGAATTCGGAATTCGCCCCGCTCGTTGGTTTGGATTTTATCAGCACTGCCGGGCCAGGCCACCCATGCTCCTTTCAGGGGATTGTCCTCTTCATCGCTGATTTGCCCCGGCAAAACCTGTGCATCGGCAGCAAAAAAGCAACAAAACCACAAAGCAAAAGCTGCAAGCCCTTGAAATTTTGTTTTTTTTATTTGCCTGAAATTCAATGGTTTGTACGGTAGTTTTTTAAATACTCCGTGCAAAATTATGAAAAAAAAAGCCGCAGCTTTCTGTCTGATTACCGGCCAGGCATTCATAAGTAAGCAGGAATCAAGGATCAGGAAGGCAACTGCGTATCAGAATCCAACATTTCAATATCCTGAATGAGGACCCTTTTGGCAATGGCTTTCCCGGTTTTGGTAGCCGCCAGGCCACCCAGGGCGGTTTCTTTGTAAATCGATTCCATATTTTGCCCCACTTCTCCCAGGGCCTGCACACACTCGTCCACGGGAATCACCGCATCCACATGGGACAGAGCCATTTGCGCTGCAGCCAGGGCAATAGAAGCAGCAGAGGCATTCCGGACAATGCAGGGCACTTCTACCAATCCGGCTACGGGGTCACAAATCAGACCCAGCATACACTGAATGACGATTCCCACGGAATTGAATACTTGTTCAGGGCTTCCTCCCAACATATACACCACTGCCCCCGATGCCATGCAGGCAGCAGAACCGGTCTCCGCCTGACAACCACCCACGGCACCTGCCAGAGAAGCATTTTCCTCAATGATGAGGGCGATGCCGGAGGCTATTAATAGCCCTTCATGGATTTTTTCATCCGGCAGGTGATGAATTTTTTGAATGGTAGTCAACACGCCGGGCAATATGCCCGATGCGCCGGCCGTAGGTGCTGCCACTACGCGGCCCATGCAGGAATTGACCTCCTTGGCTCCAAGTGCCGATGATACCAAAAGAGTAAATTCCGGTGACAATACGGTAATTTTGGAAGAAGCCACTTTTTTTCCGGAATTATCCACCATGCCGGATCTGGACTGCATGTTTTGGGTGAGGCCAGTTTCAACCGCCTCTTTCATAACCCGATAGGCTCGGGCTACGCCTTCCGTAATTTCGGCCTCTGTTTTATTTTTTTGAGTAATTTCATACTCCAAAACAGGTTGATATAAAGGAATATCCTTTTCTTTGACCTCATTCAGCCAGCTTTGAAAGGATTCGAACAGCATAAAAAAATCAATTTGGTGACTGCCCTAAAGGTACGGCATCCCGCTCATTTCAAAAAATGGATTGTTTTTTTATGCCTTGAAGGATGCATGCAGACCCTCCTTTTTGCACAGCCTTCATTTACTCCCCAAAAGGTTTTCTTTCACGGATTGAAGCGGACCAAAACTACCATTGTAAGTCGTGAATTGTCTTTTATTCCGGGCCAGGCTATCCTGCTGCAGGATACGGCAGATTTTTTCAAAAAGTCCTGCTTTAATATTTTCAATACCACGCTTTTCAATTACTGCACTTACCGTGTGGATTCCGGATATACTGATTCTACAGGCCATTCATTCGGTCAAATACACTTTAGGGTAAGCGAGCGATGGTACACTTTTCCCGTGCCAATATTTGAACTGGCAGACCGAAATTTCAACGAATGGTGGTACGACCGGAATGCAGATTTCAATCGGGTAAACATTGGATTGAAACTGATTCAAAAAAATGTCCGGGGCCGAAACGAAGAATTAATTCTGTTGGGACAGGCGGGCTTTACCCGCCGGTTCGATTTTTCGTACTTTTTTCCATATCTTAACCATTCTCAAACCCTTGGCCTCAAGATAAGAGGGTCTTATGCCAACAACCGAGATGTAGCCTACAGGTCATCCGGCAACAGACTTGTATTTCAACGTGATGAGAATTCCTTTGGCCGGGAGCGGATGTACGCAGGGTTTCAGTTTACTTTAAGGAGAAATATCTATTCTTATCATACTCTGGACTTTACATATCTGTACAATAGGATTTCTTCTACTATTTTCAAACTTAACCCTGCATATTTTGCAGGTGATCGTCATCAGCGCTTTGCAGAAATCAGATACGCATTTATTCGCGACAGGCGGGATTTCAGATATTTTGCCCATAGGGGGAGTCTGTTACAGATTTCGGCACAGCGCAGCGGCTTTACTAATGCCGAAAATTTCCATATCTGGGCCATAAGAGCATCTTATGCCAAATATTGGAAGCTGAATAAATATTGGTTTTTTGCCACCAAAGCCGATGGAGAGACCTCCAATCCTGCTGCCCAGCCTTATTACGGCACACGGGTCCTGGGATTTGAAAATCGTTTTGTCCGGGGATACGAAAGGTATGTGATGGAGGGAAACTCTAATTTTCACATCCGCAATTCATTGAGATTTAAATTTTTATCGAGGAAAATACCGGCCGAATGGGTTCCGCTGCGGCAGTTTCAATTTATTCCGATTGATTTTTATTTGAGCGGAATCGGAGACCTGGGCTATGTAGGCAATCCCCATGTTTTGCCTGAAAATAAACGGCTTGTAAATACCCTGCTTGCCGGATATGGTCTGGGCCTGAATGTGGTCACCTTTTATGACCTGGTCCTCCGCTTCGAATACTCCATTAACATTCAGGGCGACAGGGGATTGTATTTTTCTTTTTTGTCGGATATTTAATTTTTTTTCTCTTGAAGTCTCTGACAAAATCCGAAGTCTGTTATCCGGGATTTCCAATTCGCCAAGTTAAGGCATTCTGGCAAAGATATTTTTTCAAGTTATCAATTTTTTAGTAGTCAGTTTTAAGGTGTAATGCATTGAAATTCAATTACTAAAAAAATTTTGAACTTTCAACCTTGAATTTTGAATTTTCAATCAGGATTCAGAACCCCCTTTCCCCTATAAATCCACAATCACACAGCGGTTAGCCAGAATGTCTTCCTCCACAGTTTTGAACTTTACATCCCGCTTTACCTCGCCATTGAAGTAGCGCACATTGACCCTGTCGTTACGGTTGGCAATTTTATCTGCTTTCACAGGCTGTGGTTTCGGGGCCGGTGACCTGTTTTCTTCCGGTTCGCTGCTGCCGGATTCGTTGTCGGCATGGCGGCTTTCTTTCAGCGCCGGTCTGGGTGCCTGCCGGGGAGCCGGCCTCTGAACGGCTACGGGTGCCTGTTCTTCTGCATAGATGGATGCCTTCAGCAGGAAAGAAATCAGGTCCTCGTTTACTTTGAAAACAAAGGTTTTGAAAAGCTTCAGGGCCTCGAATTTATAAATGAGCAAGGGGTCTTTTTGCTCATATACCGCATTGTTGACCGATTGCTTCAGGTCGTCCATATCCCGCAAATGTTCTTTCCATGCCTGGTCGATAAACAGGAGGGAGGCCTGCTGCTGAATCATTTTAACGAGTTCTGCACCCTCGTTTTCAATTACTTTTTTGAGGGGAACGGCCACTTGAAGAAATCTCTTTCCGTCGGTAACGGGCACTACCACATTTTCAAACCTCCCGCCCTCGGCTTCCAGAATGTTTTTAAATACCGGCAGGGTTTGCTCCCGCATCAGGGCACAGCGGTCTTTGTACACCTTGTTTACTTTGGCAAACAGGCCCGAAATCAAATTTTCCTTTTTTTCGTTCCGGAAGGTTTCTTCGTCAGTATCCGGGATAAAGGCAAAGTTGTGCTGGCATTCCATCTGAAATTTCTCAAAATCCAGCTGGCCAACTTTATTGGTTTCGATGATGTTGGTGCAGGTATCCCAAATCAGGTTTTGGATATCCAGTTCCAGTCTGTCGCCTTCCAGGGCATTTCTTCTGCGGCGGTAGATTACCTCCCTTTGGGAATTCATCACATCATCGTATTCCAGAAGTCGCTTGCGGATGCCGAAGTTGTTTTCCTCCACTTTCTTTTGCGCCCGCTCAATGGAGCTGGTAATCATAGAGTGCTGAATCACCTCGCCTTCCTTGAATCCCATCCTGTCCATCAGTTTGCTGATCCGGTCGGAGCCGAAAAGGCGCATCAGGTCATCTTCGAGACTTACGAAAAACTGAGAGCTGCCCGGGTCTCCCTGCCGGCCAGAGCGCCCCCGCAACTGCCGGTCTACCCGTCTGGATTCATGCCTTTCTGTACCTATGATGGCCAGTCCGCCAGCATTTCGGGAAACATCGGTCAGTTTGATGTCGGTTCCCCGGCCTGCCATGTTGGTGGCGATGGTTACGGTGCCCGGCTTGCCAGCTTCGGCTACAATTTCGGCTTCTTTTTGGTGGTATTTGGCATTGAGTACCTGGTGCTTGATGTTGCGCAGCTTCAGCATGCGGCTCAGCAATTCCGAGGTTTCTACCGATGTGGTACCTACGAGAACAGGCCGGTCGGCCTGCACAAGTCTTTCGGTTTCGGCGGCAACAGCATTGTATTTTTCGCGGATGGTTTTGTAAACCATGTCCTCGGCATCTTTTCTGATGGCCTTTTTGTTGGTGGGAATGGACACCACATCCAGTTTGTAGATTTGCCAGAATTCTCCTGCTTCGGTTTCGGCGGTACCGGTCATTCCTGCCAGCTTGTGGTACATCCTGAAATAATTTTGCAGGGTAACTGTGGCATAGGTCTGGGTGGCATCCTCAATTTTTACATTTTCTTTAGCCTCCAGTGCCTGGTGTAATCCGTCCGAATAGCGGCGGCCTTCCATGATGCGGCCGGTTTGCTCATCCACTATTTTTACCTTACCGTCCACAATGATGTATTCCACCTCTTTTTCAAACAGGCAATAGGCCTTCAGCAATTGCTGCACAGTGTGGATACGCTGCGATTTTTCAGAATATTCGCCCACCAGTTTGTCCTTGGCTTCTATTTTTTGGGCGGCATTCAGGTTTTTGTTGTTTTCTATTCCCGCCATGGCCACTCCGATGTCGGGCAGAATAAAGAACTCGGGGTCTTCGCCGGCTTTGGTGATAAAATCAATGCCCTTCTCAGTAAGATCGATGGAGTTGTTTTTTTCGTCTATGGTGAAATACAGAACTTTATCGGCCTCCGGCATTCTTTTTTGGTTGTCTTCCAGATGCAGGTTTTCTGTTTTTTGCAGAATCACTTTAATGCCCGGTTCAGAAAGAAATTTGATAAGGGGCTTGTATTTTGGCAATGCCCTGTAGGCCCTGAACAGCGAAAGTCCCCCGTCTTTGTCGTTTCCTTCTGCAATGAGTTTGCGGGCTTCGGTCAGCAGTCTCATTACATCCTTTTTCTGCTCTTCTACCAGACTGGCTACGCGGGGTTTCAGGCTGTCAAAGTCCTGACGGTCGCCGCGGGCCATGGGTCCGGAGATAATAAGTGGTGTACGGGCATCATCGATCAAAACGGAATCCACCTCATCCACCATGGCATAATGCAGTTTGCGCTGCACCAGTTCCGACTGGTCGTGGGCCATATTGTCACGCAGGTAGTCGAACCCAAATTCATTGTTGGTCCCGTAGGTAATATCCGCCAGATAGGCCTGCCGGCGTTCATCTGAATTGGGCTGATGCCGGTCGATGCAATCTACCCGCAGCCCGTGAAATTCGAAAAGAGGACCATTCCATTCGGAGTCCCGCTTAGCGAGATAATCGTTTACTGTTACCACATGTACGCCATTGCCGGCCAGAGCATTGAGGTAAGCGGGAAGGGTGGAAACCAGTGTTTTTCCTTCTCCGGTGGCCATTTCGGAAATTTTTCCCTGGTGCAAAACCGTACCGCCGATGAGTTGCACATCGTAGTGCACCATTTCCCAGCGGATGTCGTGGCCGGCTACTTTCCAGGTGGAAGACCAAAAAGCTTTTCCGCCGGCGATTTTAATGTGGTCTTTTTTAGCTGCCATTTCGTGGTCGAAATCGGTGGCAGTGACCTCAATTCCTTCGGAGGTGGCAAAGCGGTGGGCAGTTTCTTTTACAACGGCAAATGCCTCCGGCAGGATTTCCATCAACAGTTCTTCCAGGCGTTTGTTGCGCTCCTGTTCCAGTTTGTCTATCTGGTTGAATATTTTGTCTTTTTCGCCGAAGGAAAGCCCGGGATTCCCTTCTATTTTGGATTTCAATTCGCCAATCTGGCTGTCAATGTTTTGCAGGCCGGATGCAATAAATGCCTTTAGCTCAGCAGTTTTCTGCCTGAGTTGGTCGGGACTCAGGTTTTGGATGCGGTGCCAGGCATCATTGATTTTGCCTACAAAAGGGTAGAGTTCCTTCAGGTCTTTTTCTGCTTTGCTGCCAAAAATGGCAGAAATCGTTTTGGTGAGCAGATTGATCATCGAATCAGATTTTTAACGGCGTTTTTTCCGGAATGGGGCCGCAAAAATAATGCAAAAATTAAGGCCTGCCTGTTTTTATTGAACCCCGGCTGTTTCGGAGGCAGTGGTTTTCAAAATAGAATAAATCCAAATTTATTGCCCAAGGAAATCGGTAAATCATAGAATATCAAGGTTTTAAAAAAAGGAATGCTGACTTTCTTAAAGGGGCTTTCTGCAGTTTTGCCATGGTTGCGATGGTGGTCTTTATTTGGGATTCCCGTCATTTCTTTCATTGTGTCAATCTTTCAGGATAATTTAAATGCTCCACCCTTGGATTCAGATTTCCCGGATTTATTAAAAAACTTCCCCTAAGCTCCTTCATTTTTAATGTATTGCCAGCATAAACTTGCATGTGTCAGGAGCCCGCAGGAACTGAAAGAAAAAGTCGCTATTGCATTGTTTTAGAATGGTTTATATTGTTTGTCTTCCTGCTTCCGGTTGGTAAGTTTCTTTATGGCTTTGCCTGAACAGTAAATTTTACCTAAAATGTCACACACATCCCGACCCGCAGAAATGAAAAATCGCTGTAAAGGGGTAAAATTTGTATGAATTCCAAAAACTGACATTTCTATGGTAGCAAATAATTTTCCAGGTACTTCCCGCCAAACCGACCTGGTACAGGGAGTTATTGAAAATTCTGAAAACCAGTTGTTTGTTGTTGATTTTCAAGGAAATTACCTGTATTTTAATCCTTCCCACCATCAGTTTCTGAAAAACTGGCTGGGTCAGGAGTTTTACGATTGCCTGAAACCGGGCGATGCCCTTCCCAAAGAATTCCGCAAACCTACCGTCGAAAATGCCATCAATGAGGCCCGGCTGTTCAACCCAAGCAGAATAACAGAGGAGTTCAGAAATCAAAAGATTGGGGGGATTTGGCTTGAAATGGAAATCGGCCCGGCCCTTGATGCGGAACAGGTTCCGGCGGGCATTTCGTTTTTTTGCCGCGATGTGAGCCAAAGGTTGCAAAAAGAACGCGACCTGGTATCAGCCAAAGAATCCGCTTTGTCTGATGCAAGGGCCAAATCTTCATTTTTGTCCAGCATGAGCCACGAAATCCGCACGCCCATGAATGCCATCATCGGTCTGACGGAATTGCTGCTTCAAACCCGGCAGGAAGAAAACAACCTCGAAAACCTGAAGGCCATTCGTTTCTCTGCCAATAACCTCCTCACCATCATCAACGACATTCTGGATTTTTCCAAAATAGAAGCAGGTAAGTTCAGCTTCGATATCCATGTGTTTGACATCTTTCAGGTACTGGAAGAAATAAACAAAGGAATTCGGGTGGCGGCACAACAGAAGAATCTGGTGTACGAGGTGCAATTGAACGGCTCCATTCCGGATCAACTGAAAGGAGATTCTGTCCGGCTTTCGCAGATTTTGGTCAATCTTTTGGGAAACAGCGTGAAATTTACCCAAACGGGCCGCATCCGGCTCTCTGTAGATGTGCTGCACGACTCTGAAACCGAAATGGTGTTGGAATTCTCTATTTCCGATACAGGCATCGGCATTCCCAAAGACAGTCTTCCCGGAATATTCCAGAGTTTCAATCAGGCCCATAACCAAAGGAAATACAAGATTCAGGGCACAGGCCTGGGACTTTCGATTACCAAAAAACTGGTGGAATTGCAGGAGGGAGAAATCAAAGTTGAAAGTGAGGTGGGCAAGGGCTCAGTCTTTACTTTTAGTTTGCCCTTTCTTAAGGCCCTACCCGGCGAATGGGTGCAATCTGCTCAGCATGAGGACCAAATCCCCGTTTTTAATGACCTCAAGGTTTTGCTGGTGGAAGACAACAAAATCAACCTACTGCTGGCCCGTCAGATTCTGAGTTCATGGGGAGTAAGTGTGGATGTGGCCGGAGATGGATTTGAGGCCATTGCAAGACTGCGCAGGAGGAGTTTCGACCTCATATTCCTCGACCTGCAAATGCCTGAGGTCGATGGGTTTGAAGTTGCCCGCTTCGTAAGAAAAACGATGAGGCCTCCGGCCAACTCTGTTCCCATTGTGGCCCTGACGGCCGATGTTTTTGAAGAAACCCGCCGCCTGACCGAGGAAGCCGGCATGAACGATTACATCACCAAACCTTATCAGCAGAAGGACATACTCCGGGTGTTGAAAAAATTTGCTTTGGGCGAGGTGCAGTATGCCGGGCCTCCTCAGGAAAATCCACCGGTTGAAGAGGCTAAAGAGATTGATTTGCAATATATTCAGGATAAATTTGGCAAGGACCGGGAAACCCTATTGTATATTTTGGAAATATTTCAAAACGAGATAGGATTGGAGCTGGAATCGGTAAAACAGCTTTTACAGAAAAATGAAGCCCAGGGTGCTGTAAAACTGGTGCATAAACTGGTTTCTACCTTTTCGGCCATGGGCATGCCGGAAACGGCTTCCAGCCTGAGCTGCATGGAAAAAATGCTCAAACAGGGTGATGAAATTCCGCCGGTGATGACAAAACTGGATTCGGTAATCGCCCAATACATCAGGGCCATCCGGCAGCTAGAACCCATCCTGAATTCCATCAGGCAAAATGGGGCAGTCGAAAAAAAATAAGATAGGCGTGTCATCCCGAGTCCCAAGTAATAAATGATGATTCTTTTCACTCATCTCACTAAATAAGAAAATTTCCTGTTCAGAAATCAGCCGGCTTTTCGGACTGATTTATAATTTTTTAAAGAATCAGATTGGTAAAATCCTTGTTTCCATATTTTTGCCCCGGTCATTATTTTATTTTTTTATTGTAACATGGCTCAACCAGCTTGAGCTGTGTTCGGGTGGTGTCTGGTAAATTCATGCTTCGCATTCTTAAAATATTTATTTTTTTTCTGCTGATTCAGGAGTTTGCTCATGCCCAGAATACCGGAATTGTTTCCTATGCCGGCGGATCGGGTAAAGAAATTATTAACTCTGTTTTTTCGCTTTCTGATGGAACCTTACTGCTTGGAGGTCAGGCAGATGACCTCAATTGGTTGCCGCTTGGTGTGCCGGTAAATCAAATCAATTATCCGGGCGGTTATTCTTCTTCTTCATCCCAGGGTTTTGGTTTTATTCTGCATGTTTCGGCAGATATGCAGGTGGTTCTGGGGGCAGTCCGGTTTCCTGCCAATACAGTTCGGGATGTATTTAAAATCAAAACAAATACCCTTCCCGGTCAGACTACGGGGGGGATATTTATTTCGGGCAGCAGGGATACCACCGGAGGGCCGGACGGTTACTACATTGCCCGGCTTAACCGAAACTTTATCAACGGATTGCCCGATAATCTTACTTATTACAAAGTTGTGGTAGCTGAACCCCGCGATGGCATAGGTTCCAACCTGCAAAATCCTCCACCGGGGCCGGAATCTTCGGTGAAGCAGATGCAGCCCTGGGATGTGAATGCTGCCGGGCAGGTGCTTTATGCTTCGGGTCATGATTTTTCCTCCGGCCGGGCCGGCCTTCATTTCATGAATGCGGCAGGTGCGGATACTCTGGTAGACTATTTCTCTTTCCACAAACCGGGCTATATAGGTGTTCCGGCTTCCGGATTTGTAAATGGCAGCGGCAATCCCATCTTTGATCTGAAATCCAGCCATTTGTCTTTTGCTTTCGGCCAAAGCCCCTTTCCAGGGGCACTGCGCTCCAATTCTAATGCACTCTTCAACCGGACATCTGAAGACGAAAATGGAAATCCCGGACGCAAGGGGGCATTTCCCAACGATGCTTTTTTCTCCGGTCCGCAATTTCCCGGCAATGCAGTGAATTCTGAAGGACCCGGCTACACCGGATATGCTTACAAAGCCGGGGGAGGAATCCTTACAGCAAGAATTTCATCGGTTCTCTTCGACAAGCGAAATGGTGACTTTTATATAGGGTACAGCTTATCAGCAGGTTCAGCATTCTCCTTGCCCGGTCTTTCCGATTCCGAACCGGCTGTAGCGGCTTTTGGTCCTGCAGGAAATCTGAAATGGTGGGCCCGTCTGCACAAAGAAGATGCTTCCGGTAGTCTGGCACAGCAACATGTGGAAGGCTTGGAAATCGATTATTCCCGCAACAATCTGGTGGTTCTGGCCCGGTCAAAAGGAAATGCAGCCCGCAATTTCTGGAGCGGTAACGAACTGAAGCTCAAGCCGGGGGGGAATGGATTTCAAAACCGGGTATCCACTCAACCGGGCCAAACTTCATACTTCAATTTATGTTGGATAGGAAAATACAGTCTGGCAGACGGCAAAATATTGCATGCTACTTTCGTTGCAGACCTAGCAGCAAACCAAGTCTACAGTTTTCCCTCGCCCAATCCTGATTATCAGGGGTATCCGGATTTGAATAAGGGAAATCCGGTGGCTGGCGATACCCGTATCCACAGCCTCAGTGTAAATGAAGCAGGGGAGGTGCTGATTGCCGGAACAGCAGAAAGAATTCTTTGCACCCGTCAGGCATATCAGAAAATGTACCGGCCCGATCCCATTTCCAAAGGAGGTGGCCTCACCGGGATGCATTCTTTTGTTCGCCTGTACAGTGCAAATCTTGATACCGTTCGGTATTCCAGTTTGCTTTCGGGCCTTTGGAATCCCGGGGATAATTCCAACGGCCGGACTGAGCTCAGGGCAATGGTGCCGGCAGGAAACGGGTTTTTGTTTGCAGGCCTTGATGCCGGAACAGGAAACAATATGGCCACCCTGAATGTACCTTCCTGGGGAAGCTCGGTTTCAAACAGTGTGTCCGGTATTTTTGGAAGATTGAGTTTTAGTCCCGTTCTGCAGGTACCGCCTCCTCCCGACACCATCTTCGCTCCTGCGGATTTGTGCACAGGAACAGAATTTACTTTCTCAGTACCTCCGGTTCCGGGGGCTTCGTCATATATCTGGCTGGTAGAAGCCCAGGGCTGGACAGGTTCTTCGGTATCTCCCTCCATCACCCTAACCCGTAACCCGGGAGCAGCTTCGGGCACCCTCAGCGTTTTTGCTGTGAACAACTCCGGCGTAAGCACGGCCAGGATTTTTTCCTTGCCATCGTCAGGTTCGTTATCGGCACCTTCTGCTCATTTTTTTCCTGATTTTCATTGCCTTGGCCAATCCAAATCTTATCAGGTAAAGCCTGTGACCGGGGCCTTGTCTTATTCATGGTCGCTTGCCGGTCCGGGATGTGCTGCTGCCTGGAATCTGGCCGGTGATTCTACCACTTTTCCTTCGGTTTCCTTATTACGCTCAGGTATTTCGGCAGGTCCGTGCAGCCTTCAGGTTGCCGCCCGTGGCTGTGCGGGAAGCAGTGCTGCTGTGCAGTTTGATTTGTCTCCGTCTTCAGATATTCCGGCGGTACCCATTTTTTCGGGCACCGCTGTGGCTCCCTGTGCCGGCATTGCCAAAACTTATTCTGTAAATCCTGATAATCAGGTGGTTTCTTATCTTTGGAACCTTTCGGGTACCGGTTTTTCGGGTACTGACAAAGGTGCCTCTTTTGAGATTACAGCTGCTGCGGGTGCTCAAAACGGGGTATTGTCTGTTGCAGCCCAAAACGAATGCGGACAAAGCAGTCCTGCCATTCTCAACTTAGGCAATGCCCTTTCCGGAAATCTGCCCGCTGCTCCCGATTTCATATCCGGTCCTTCTTCCGGTTTTTGCAACGGCAATACCCAAACCTATACTGTAACCAATGTTCCCGGCCAAACCTACAACTGGTACAGCGACGGCAATCTTTGGCAAATTTCGCCTTCCGGCAATTCGGCCCAACTCAGCATTCCTCAAAACGGCTCCTCAGACAAGGCCCGATTATTTGTTCAGGCTGTAAATCAATGCGGTGCAGGCAATCCGGCATCGTTGCTCATCATCAAGGGCAGGCCGATGGCTGATAATCAAAGTATTATACCAACGCTTGCAGGCGGCGTTTGTGCCGGAACGACCATCCGGTTTCAAATCAATCCCGTTCCCGGAGCCAGCCTGTACCAATGGATTTTTCCCTCCGGCTGGACCATTCAAGGGTCATCGGACGGAACGCAAGTGCTCGTCAGTGCGCCGGCATCTGCCACCCCCGGTAACATACTCATCAGGGTGGGGAATGCATGCGGCTTTGATACGATTCAACAGCCTGCTCCACAGGTAAAGACAAATATTGTCAACTTCTCAGTTCAGCCCTCTTCGGCAGGCAGCATTACCCTGTGTGCCGGCACTGGCGGGCTGTTTTATGTCACAGGCTTCGGTCCTTCCGCAGGCATCAATAGCTTTGAATGGGCCGAAATTCCTGCAGGTGTAGCGGTGGCTGCAGCCGATGAAAAAGCCCCTTTTCAGGATACCATCCGGCTGATTTTTTCAGAACAGGCCCAGGCAGGAAACCTGAAAGTGTATTTGCAGTCTGAAGACAATCGTTGCGGACAGGCAGAAGTAAGCCTGATTGCCGGCAGCAATGCCGCACCGGAACGCATTATCGGAAATGCCATTCTTTGCAACAATCCGCCCGATCAGGTGTACCGGGTGAATGCACGGCCCGGGGCTGTTTCTTATGAATTTCAGGTGCAGCCCTCTCACGCCGGTACCATTTCCGTAACCGACACTACGGCCACCGTAAACTGGAACGATAACTTCTCCGGTCAGGCGGGTATCCGTGCCCGGGTAGTGTCAGCATGCGGACCGAGTCCTTTCAGCGTACCGCTTCAGGTGAACATCGGCTTGCCCAAAGCAGCAGCACCGGAAATAATTTCTATTTGCGGGCCGGGGCCTGTCCGCCTCACGGCCAGCGGATTTGCTCCAGCACTAAATTTTCTGTGGTATGCTGATTCTCTGTCGCTTGTCCCCCTGGCAAATACACCTTCGGGAGCATTCAATACCACAGTTTCGGCAAACGATACCTTTTTTGTGGCCTTATCCAATGGCACCTGCATCAGTACTCAAAGAGCCCGCATATTGGTGAATATAAGTTCTGCTCCTCAGGTTCCGGCTGTGACCAATGCTTCCCGATGCGGGCCGGGCAGCCTCAGCCTGTCCGCCGTTTCAGGGGTTGCCGGGGCAAGCCTATTGTGGTACAATTCTGCCACCGGCGGAACCTCGTTTTTTTCGGGAAATGCTTGTACGCTCTCCCTCACTCAGTCGGATACTTTTTATGTGGCCAATTTGCTGGACAATTGCTTCAGCGGGCGGGTTGCGGTGAATGCCGTAATCAAGGCTCTGCCGCCAGCTCCCCAGGTGACGGGTCAGAGCCGCTGCGACAGCGGTTCAGTGGTTTTGTCAGCCTCGGGAATTTCGGGTTCTACACTGCTTTGGTACACCCTGCCGGCAGGAGGAAATCCTGTTGCTTCGGGTCCTTCATTTACTACGCCGGTCCTTTCTGATTCGCTTACCTATTTTGTGCTGGCCAATCTGGATGGTTGCGAAAGCCAGCGATCGGCAGTTCTGGCTGCCATTGCCAGTCCACCGGAACCTCCTGCTGGTCAGGCAGTCAGGCGTTGTGGCCCGGGTGTTGTGACTTTGGCGGCCTCAGTTCCTGCGGGCCTGATTCAATGGTATGCCGGTCCTTCCGGCGGTCCGGTTTTGGGAACCGGTTCCGGCTTTGCCACGCCTTTTATTAGTACGCTTACTCCATTTTATGCCTCGGTGCTGTCCGGTGGCTGCGAAAGTTCCAGAATCCGCATAGATGCCATTCCGGA
>CANHCT010000040.1 GCA_947459175.1 Hymenobacteraceae bacterium | reverse complement strand
TGGATCAAACTTCAAACCGATAGCGGAGTGGCTACTCAGAAAATGTTGTTGGAGTAAATTCAACCACCTTTTTCAGCCACTTAAAAGGTGTTTCCTTTTTAGTCTTTGGTAGAGATTTTTGAATCGGACCGCTTTAGGTCTTTTCTACCCAAAAAACCTTTATCTTTGTTTCCGTCTCGGGTTAATAGTGCATTTAAAATGGCCAAATTGATTTTAAACGACAACGAAGAAGCAAAAATTCAAAGGGCTTTAGACCGCAGCCCAACAGAAAGATTCCGATTTTTGATGAAGCTCATTCGCTTAAATCAAATGCTTCAATCTGCTAAAATTATCCATTCAGTTCCTAAGTGAAATGGATTTGCTGGATGAAGAAATACTGGCCATCTGGCGCAAATTTGCAGACTTGGGTTTGAGATATATTATGGTAGGAGGATTTGCAACCAATCTTCATGGCCATCAACGAACCACAGGAGATATCGATATTTGGATAGAAGATAGCCTCGAAAACAGAAAAAAATTAAGGACCGCACTTTTTCAATTGGAGATAGGAGATTTTGAACCCATTGAACGTATGGACTTCGTTCCTGGCTGGTCAACCATTCAGCTCAATTCTGGCTTGGAATTGGACATCATGACTTTTCTAAAGGGTTTTGACCAGGAATCTTTTGCGGATTGCTATGCTTCGGCATCCATTGCAGAGATTGAGAATATTCCTGTTCGGTTTTTGCATATCAACCATTTGATTGAAGAAAAAAAAGCCTTGGCAAGGGAAAAAGACTTGATAGATGTGGCCGCTCTTGAAAGAATAAGAGCAAGAATTAAAGTATAGAAAACTGAGGTCTTAAAACAAGAGCTTTAGAAAAGTTAAAAGAAGTTCAGAACCCAATTTCCTAAGGTTCTGGAAAAATTTTATCTGTTCAAAAGACTGTAAAAAGGGTGCTTGAAAAAAATCTGGAATTTTTTTAAAAACCATTCAAGCGATAAGCCTGGTTCAAGGGTTTTAAACAAAAAATCTAAATTTTATGAAAAAGCTATTGTCTTCTTTCTGGATTTTGCTGTTCTTATTTTGTGGCAATCACGAATCTACAGGGCAATTCCATTATAGTCAAAGGACCCCAAAACCCTTTTTAAAGGGAACTTATTCAAGGATTTATACTCCTAAGGATAGTTTGATTTTTGTTCAAACAGAAAGTGCTCCCTTTGGACCAAATATTGTTGACCCAATTTTTCTAAAGTCTGAAAACGATGGGCGTTCCTGGGGTAAGTGGTAGGGAATTTTGACAACTTGTAAATATAGTTTTGGGCTTGACGCTTTGCCAATCCGAACCTTACCCGGGTCCCTCGCTACACCGCTCAGTTGCTCTTCTGTGCGCCCGGGGAGCCAAAAAAATTTTTCCCCCCGATTCAAAACGACAGGATTTGTCGCTGAGCCACTCTTTTTTGTAGCATGGAACTGTTTGTAAATTACAGAATGGACCTTCAGTCCAAAGAGTTTGACCCTGCTTTGCTTCAGGCCGTTTACCGGACCGGAGAGGCGATTCCCGTGGATAGTTTTAAGGTCTATGCCATGTTGTTTGGCCGCTTTCCCAGTACCATCGCTTTAGACAAAATGAATGTCCCTCAGGCCATTACCTGGGTAAAGGAGCAGTATGGTGCAGACCTCCGGGCCGATTGGCAATTCAGAAAAGTGAAAAAGAAAAACAGCCGCACCGAGGTCTCGGACTGCATCATGGTATTATCCGAAGACATATTGATTTACTTTATTTCAAACTGGCGCATCATCCGCATTTTGTACAACGGGCATGCGGAAAGTGAAGCCTTCCGGCTGGAAGAGGAGTTCAGGACACAATTTACCCTGAAAGAAAAACTCGGTGAAATCCGGCTGTATCTCATTCAATCGGAATTCGACGGATTGAAAACCCATCCTTACCGGCTCAAGCCTCAAACCCTGGATCTGGACCTGAACTACAACGACGATTTGCTCACTACCCACCACAAAATCATCCAAACCATCCGCGATGATGAAAGCGCCGGCGTGGTACTGCTTTATGGTAAGCCCGGGACCGGAAAAACCACCTACATCCGGCATCTGATTTCCCAAACCAAGCGGCCTGTTACCTATCTCCCCTCCGACCTTGCCCATAACCTGGGCAATCCTTCTATGATGCGAATCTGGAGCGAATTGCCCAATTCCATCTGCATCATAGAAGATGCTGAACTGGTATTGTCAGACCGGTCCAAAAATCCCGGCTCGCCTGTTGCCTCCCTGCTGAATCTGACCGATGGCTTTCTGGCTCAGTGCTTTCACATATTGTTTATCTGTACTTTCAATGTTCCCTTGTCCGAAATAGATCCTGCCCTCACCCGAAAAGGCCGGTTGCTGGCAGGATACGAATTCAAAGAACTGAAAAAGAAAAAAGCACAAGCCCTTTCCGATCATCTGGGTTTCAATACCCGCATAGAAAATGACATGACCCTGGTAGATATCTTCCATCAGAAAACAGAATCTTTCAATGGTGTGAAGGGCCGCAAAGAGATTGGGTTTAAGACAGCAGAAAATTAGAGCAGACGGAAATAAAAAATCATGCTATATCTTTGAATCCGTTCTGCGAAAATTTATACCCATGACCTCAAAAACCTCTCTGCACCGAATTATTTTTATCCTAAGGTGGATAAAGGGCGATCGGGTTCTTTCCTTTGATGAACTTTTGACCCGTTACCGGAGAGAAATGTATTCCAAATTTCCGGATGAGCCCGACAGAGCAGAAGATTTCTCCAGAAGGACCCTGCAGCGGGATGTTATCGAACTCCGGGATGTGTACGGGATTTACATTCTGTACGACCGGAGGCAAAACGGGTACCGACTCTCAGACAAGACCTACAGTGCCAAAATTCTGGAATACCTCCTGGATACCCTGGAATTGTATCAGATCATGCAGCTCAAGCCCCTGTCGGATTCCATTTTATTTCCGGATGACCGCAAAGCCAGAGGCAGCGAGCACATGATGTTTTTGCTGAAGGCCATTACCGGTTTTCACAAAGTAGAATTTGAATACCACAAGTTCGATGGTGAGCCACCCTCGCTCCGTCAGGTAAATCCCCTGGCCCTCAAGGAGTTTAAAAACCGCTGGTATCTCCTCGCCTTTCAGGATGGTAATCCTAAAGTAAAGTCTTTCGGGCTTGATCGCATGCAGGGCATCAGGAGGCTGCCGGCCAAATTTGACCCTGATTTGGCAGAAAACTGGACGACACAATTTGAATCTGTATTTGGCATTACCTCCCGCGACCCCAAAGAGGCGGTGAAGGTCGTGTTGTCTTTTCGCCCCGTACAGGGACGCTATGTTCAGGCCCTTCCCCTGCACCAATCGCAGACCACCATTCTGGAAAATGAAAATGAAATACGAATCAGCCTCCGCATTGCCATCACCCATGATTTCATCATGGAATTGCTTTCTTATGGTGCTGAGGCAGAAGTGATTTCACCCCGCCGCCTGCGGTCTCAGATAGCCCGCCTGCTGAACGATGGCAGCAAAAGGTATGAGAAACCTCAATAATTTCTGCATTCAGGGTTGCTCAGGGCTCCAGGCCCGAGCCGGGCTCTGAAGCCATTTTTTTATACACCTGCCGGCCCACCCATCCGGGGAAAAACTTGTTGAGCCATACCATCAGTTTTCCTTCACCCGTCATAATGAGGTTTCTTTTCCTCTTTTTCACTGCCTCCAAAATGAGTCCGGCCACTTCTTCGGGCTTCATCATCTTTTCTTCTTCTCTGGGAGAAACCCCTTGAGGATCACCGTTTTTGGTGAGAGAGTTTTCGCGGATGGCCGTTGCTGTAAAGCCAGGACTGGCCAGCAGCACATGTACACCCTTTTTCAGCAATTCCAGTTCCAGTGCTTCCAGAAATCCGGCCATCGCAAATTTTGATGCCGAGTATCCTGTGCGCCCGGGAAGGCCTTTGTATCCTGCAATGGACGATATGCCCACAATGCTTCCTTTGGAGCGAATCAGATAAGGGAGAGCCGCCTTGGTTGCATAAACCGTCCCGAAGAAGTTGGTTTCCATTACCTTACGGATTACATCCAGATCGGCTTCTTCAAAAAGGGCTCGCATCGAAATACCGGCATTGTTGATGAGAACATCCAGCCGGCCGCAGCGGTTGATGGTTTCGGCCACGGCCCGCCGCTGATCGGTTTCGGATGCGGCATCTGCCTGTATGCCAAATGCTTCAATTCCCGATTGCTGAAGTTCAGAAACTGTTTGATCCAGTTTTTCGCGGTTCCTTCCGGTGATGAAAATCCGGTAGCCGTCCTGCCCAAACCGACGGGCGAGGGCTAAACCTATGCCCGAGGTTGCGCCGGTGATAAGACAAACTTTATGTTCCAAATCTGAATTCGTTTACAAAGTATTTTGCGGACAATGCATGATGAATAAGCCGGTTAGCCATTGAAATCGCCCGAACTTTCCGCACAGTAACGGATGCGCTTTTTTACCTTTCGTTTCCAAAGGAGACCGTGCCTGAAGGTGATGCCAACAGAGGTGAAAAAATTATGGAACCAGATTTCCAGGTCGTTTCGGGGCTCTTCGGCCGAATCGAATGCCGGTATATATTCATATCCAAATTGATGGGTCACATCGTTTACACACTGATTGCCGTACAATACTTTGCGCATGTTGTAGGCATACAGGTACTTATATCGTTTTTTTTCTTTCGACTCAAATTTTTCGGCATGATAAAAATCTGTTGCCGAACTGAATTTGAAGGGATCCGGAGTTTTGGTTTTTTGGGATTTGCACCCCGCCAGAAAAGCCGTGGCCAGACAGAGACAGCAGGAGCAAAGGAAAATAAAAAATGTTTTGGGCAGAAATGGCATAACCGGATACAAAATTAAAGCCTCTTTTTCAGAAAAACCGAATCAGGACAGCAAATCCGGTAACGGGGTTGCCATTCTAAAAACCATGCTCAGCAAGCAGCCGGTCCATTTGATTTTGGATTTTTCGGGCTTCTGCTTCTGCAGCTGCTGCAAAATCCGGGCCGGAAGACGCAAAAATTATAGATCTGGAAGCATTTACAAGTAAACCCACATCAGAATTGAAGCCCTTTCGGGAAATTTCCGCCAGGTCGCCACCCTGCGCCCCGACACCCGGAACAAGAAAAAAGCGATCAGGACAAATTTTGCGCACATGCTGCATTTCGGATGCTCGTGTCGCCCCTACTACAAACATCAACTCGGATCGGGCAGGCCAGGAAATGGCCTTTTCCATCACCCATTCATATAATTTTTTGCCATTCGCCAGGTCCTGCATTTCAAAATCGGCATGACCGGTATTGGAAGTAAGGGCAAGGAGAATGGCCGTTTTTCCGGGGTACTGAAGAAAAGGCTGTATAGAATCCTCGCCCATGTAGGGCGAAAGGGTGATAGCGTCTGCACCCAATTCATGGAAAAATGCCCGGGCATAATGAGAAGAGGTATTTCCGATATCCCCTCTTTTGGCATCGGCAATAACAAACAGGGGCAAGGTTTTCAGATACGCAAATACGCGGTGCATGGCCTCCCAGCCCTGACTTCCAAGGCTTTCGAAAAAGGCCGTGTTTACTTTACAGGCCACCGCATGGGGCAAACAGGCGGCCGCTGTTTCTATGCAAAAGGAAGCAATTCCATCCGCAGTGCGGGGAATTCCGTCCGGCAGTTTTTGCATGTCAGGGTCAAGGCCAAGACAGAGGTACGATCTTTTGGAAAGTATCGCGTTTTTTAATTCCTTTTTGTTCATAAAAATTTGATTTTCAGGTTGATAGTAAATATTTTCTGATAGCCATCAAGGTGATTTTTACAAATTGAGCATACCCAGATTCCGTTTCATTTGAAATCGCCTGCCAAAGAACAATCTGAGGGTTGCAAATCCGTTGGAAAAAGTCGTACCCTGACCGAGGTCCTGGTTGTTGACAATCGACTGTGCCATAATGCCCCCGAAATACTTGTCGGTGTTGTAGCCCATCGACAGCCGCAAATCCAGCCTGGGTGCCCACTGTCCTTTTGCCGTTCTTTTTTCGTCCGAAAGGGTTGTCTGGCTAGCATTAAATCTGGACAAGCCCGGTATCATGTAAATTGAAAAATAGGCCTTTTTAAACAAAACGAAGGTATGGGCATATCCGCCGGAGAGCGACAAGAAGCGGGCTTTTATTTCGTTTACCTGAGCCAGATTTTCGAAATTGGTTGCCTGGCTTTGGGGGATAAAAGGCTGATCACCATGCATTACATCAAAGAAAAATCCTAAACCCAGCAAAAAAGATCCACCGCTTTTCAACTGCCTTTCGTTTTCGCCCTGGGCCGCGGGATTGGAAAATCTATTCGGAGAGAAGATGTAAAAAGCATTGAGATGCAGGAGATTGCAAAAAATGTCATCGCGGATGGGAAAATATCCGGGTTGCAGAATAGTCCGGGCAGCCGCATCCGGATTGGACCAGTACATACCCGAAAATCTTTGCCAAACCGCATTTACCCAAAACCGGGGTTTGTTTATCCGCACAAATATTCCCCTGTTCCGGGTTTTCCCCTTTTCGGCTGCCTGGCTGAAGGGAAGCCGGGTAAATACCTCAAAACCCAGCCAGCGGTAATCAAAAGAAATGCCCAGTCGGGTGGCTGTAGCGGTTCTGAATTCAATTTTATCTGCTTTGTCCACATTTCTGATAGTGGAGGTTAAGTTGATGTTGGTGAGATGAGCGGCCAGGCTGATGTGGTTCTGAAAGCGGGTTATCCGCTCATCTTTTTTGTCCTGTGCAAAGCAAATCGATACCAATATATTGAAAATCAGCGTGAAGAAGGCTACGGTTTTTATTGTTTTACTTTGATAACTGAATGTTATACCGGCAACCGCCTGTTTGGGAAAAAACTCTTTTGGAGTGAGAATCGGGCTTACAACTTCAGAATCCATTGGGTTCATACTTTGCATTAGAGGCCCAAAAATCCCAGACTTTTCCTCGTTCGGAATCTCCAGCCTGCAAAGAACCGGAAGGTTTGAAAAGTGTAATCCACATAATTGCCGCTCAGTAATTTCTGATTGCTCCAAATCCCTGTAAACCAGGTGCCGTAATAAAAGCGTTCTCCATTATAGCCGGCCACCAATCTGCCGTCATAGCGGATTCCGAAATCCTTGTATTTTCTATTGGTATGGTTATCCAGAATTTCTTCGTTTTCCATCCAGCTCAATGCAGGAAGTAAAGAGGCATTGATGAAATAATTTTTTAAAAAAATAAAGGAATACTGATAACCCGGACCAAAGAAGAACTGAATGGTTTTCAAGCCCCTTACCGGAGATAAATTCGTAAAGCGGCTGGATAATTCTCCCGGCACAAAGGATTCCTGTGCTTCATATTCGGTACCCTGCAAACCGGCATGGAGAACCAGTGATCCGCTGCTTTTCAGCTGTCGCTCGTATTGGCCTGCAGCAGCAGGATTGCTGTACCTCCGGTTGTTCAGAAAGTATTGAAGCTGCGTATGATAAATGACACATTTCATATCCGGTCTTTTCGGAAGCGGATTTGCCTGTGACAGGGGATTGTAAAAAATCTTATTATCGCTCAGGTAAAAGCCATGGTAACTTTGGAGAAAAGCCAAAACGGCAATTTTGCGGTTGTTGATGGTGAATCGGAAAGAAGAACTTTTGGTTTCCCCTTTTCGCACATTCTGAGATTTCAGGTTCGGCAGGTTGGTGGTCAACTCCAGCCCAAACCAGCGGTAATCGAATGCAATCCCGACTCGATATGGGTTTAAAGTCCTGTATTTCAGTGTCAGGTTATCATTGTTATTGCTGAGTACAGTGCTGAAAACAGGTTTGGTCAGGGAGAAAGTAAGATTGAAAAAATACCTGCAAGGCTTGATGTAGGTGGTATCAGGACCTTTGGAAAAGGCCAAACCGATACAAGCGAGGTGAATAATCAGGCTCTTGAAAAAAACACAAACCGGCTTACCGGGCAGCATAAAATTGAATCCAAAACTAACCCAATTTCCAGCGGTAAATCAAAACAAATTCGCCTCTGACAAATTGGCAATCCGAATTTGATTTTTAAAATGTTGAAATTCAGAGAATTAAAATTTAATTTTGCAATTGGTCCGGAAATTTTTTTTTGATTCAGATTGGCCGGATATTTGAAAACTATGGTTGTTTAACTTTTTATTCGAAAAGATTAAACAAAAAATTAAATCATCAGGTATTATCCTGCAATCAGATGAAAGTATCCGTATTCAGAAAAGAGCATTTCAATGCTGCACACAAATTGGAAAATCCAAAATGGAGCCCCGATAAAAACCGTGAGGTCTTCGGCAAGTGCAACAACGGAAACTATCACGGGCACAACTACGAACTCATCGCAGAGGTGACCGGTGATATTGACCCTGAGACCGGATATGTGGTGGATATGAAGTATCTTAGCAACCTGATTCAAACGCAGGTGACCGAAAGGTTCGATCATAAAAACCTCAATCTGGATGTAGAAGAATTTAAAAATCTCATCCCTTCTGCCGAAAACATTGCTGTAGTGATATGGCAGATTTTAAGAAAACAACTTGACGAAAAACTCGATTTATCCGTAACTCTTTATGAAACCGAACGCAACTTTGTCCGATATCCTGCTTCCAAATAACATTCAGACTGTCAATCCCTTGAATGGCTATACCCTGGAAGAAATCGGGGATCAGCATCTGTTTACTTCATTTGCAACACCCATGCGGGAAGATGCCTTTGAACTGGACGATGAAACCAAAATTGAACTGATTGAAAAGCGATTTGAAGAAATCATGAATATCCTCGGGCTGGACCTCAGCGACGACAGCCTGAAGGGAACACCCAAACGCGTTGCCAAAATGTATGTGCAGGAAATTTTCAAGGGCTTGAATCCGAAAAATGCTCCGAAAATCGCCCTTTTTGAAAACAAGTATCAGTACGATCAAATGCTGATAGAAAGGGACATTACCCTCTACAGCAATTGCGAACACCACTTTGTTCCCATCGTGGGAAAGGCCCATGTGGCTTATATTTCCAACGGCAAGGTGATAGGCCTGAGCAAAATCAACCGCATTGTGGAATATTTCTCCAAAAGACCCCAGGTGCAGGAAAGGCTCACGGTCCAGATTGCCAACTACCTCCGGGATGTTTTGCAAACCGAAGATGTAGCGGTGGTGATAGATGCCAAGCACCTGTGTGTAAGTTCACGGGGTGTTGAGGATACTACAAGTTCCACCATTACAGCTACTTACCTGGGAAAATTTCAGGAAACGGCCACGAAGGACGAATTTCTGCGGCACATTTATCAAAGTAAATAAGGACGACTTTCAGTTTCAAAAACCGGGCTGCGTAATGGCAGCCCCTTTTTTTTACCAAATCAAAATGAATATACTCATCGCCGGAGCCAGTTCCGGAATCGGAGCCAATGCCAAAGCCTTGTGCGAAGAAAAAGGTTGGACCGTTTACACGGCCGGAAGGAAAGAAGTTTCCGGAGCCGGTCACCTTCATTTCGATGCCCGCCATCCTGAGATTCAGATACCCGCAGACTGGCCGGATGTTTTTCATGGCATTCTGTATTGCCCCGGAACCATCAATCTCAAGCCCATCACCCGCCTTACAAGGGAAGATTTTCTCGACGATTATCAGGTAAATGTGCTGGGTTTTGTTTCATTGTTTCAGGCCTTTTTGCCCAGGTTGAAAAAAGCCAACGGAGCTTCTGTTGTGGCCTTCAGTACGGTGGCAGCTCAGGTGGGGATTGGATTTCATGCCAGCATTGCTGCCGCAAAAGGAGCACTTCAGGCTCTGGGTCAGTCGCTTGCAGCTGAGTTTGCTGCTTCCCGCATCCGGGTAAACATCATATCACCTTCCCTGACCGAGACTCCGCTCGCCGAAAGCTTGCTCAATTCTCCCGAGAAAAAGGAGGCTTCCGCAAAGCGTCACCCCCTTCAATCGATTGGAAGTGCAGACGATATGGCCAAGGCAGCCCTTTTCTTTTTATCTCCCGATTCGGGCTGGATTACAGCACAGAATCTGGTAATCGACGGTGGGATGAGCAAAATACGCTGACCTCAATTCTGAGTTTTTTTCAAGAAAGACGCCAGCTGCCTGCTCGCCAAAGCCCTGTGGCTAAGTTTGTTTTTTACTTCTGCGCCCAGCTCGGCAAATGTTTGTTCGTATCCTTCGGGAATAAACAATGGGTCGTAACCGAAACCTTCAACTCCCTTTTTTTCCAAAGCAATTTTTCCCCTCACTACCCCCTCGAAACTGTACATTTCCCCTTCCCAAATCAGAGAAAAAACGGTTTTAAAACGGGCCGACCTATCGCTTTTTCCTTCCAGATTTTTCATAAGCAGGTCCATATTTTTCTGAGCATCCCGTTCCGGGCCGGCATAGTGGGCAGTATCAACCCCGGGCTCACCATCCAGCGCCATTACCTCCAGGCCCGTATCGTCGGCAAAGCAATTGATTCCATATTTTCCCGATACATAAGCCGCTTTTTCGAGGGCGTTTCCTTCAATGGTTCTTTGGGTTTCCGGCAATTCTTCTGAGCAGCCTATGTCTTTAAGGCTTAGTATTTTAATTCCCGCCGGAAGTACGGCCTGCACCTCCTCCAGTTTGTGTGTATTGTTGGTGGCAAAGCAAATCTGCACTGTTTTCATCCGGACAAAGGTCAAAAAAAGATTGGCAATTTCTGACCATATGTCAGACATGAAGGCTTTGGCTTAAAACTTGCAAATCACGGGAATGCCTGTAAGCTATGAACCGATAAGACAAGAAAGAAATGGATAACGAATTGGAAAACAATAAAGTAGAGCAGACAAATCCGGAAGGAGCGGTAGAAGAAACCATTCACAGCCCAGCTGCCGATAAGTCAGAAAAAAACGAGGCCGCAGAACCCGAAACCGAAGAATCCCAAATCAGGCGCTTGCAGAACGAAGCCGCCGACTGGAAAGATAAATACATTCGTCTTTATGCCGAATTTGAAAACTTCCGCCAAAGGACTTCCAAAGAAAAAATCAGCATGATTGCCACCGCATCGGAGTCGCTGATCGTGGAACTGCTTCCCGTGTTGGACGATTTTGAGCGCAGCATCAAGGCCACAGAGCAGGCAAGCGATGTGCAGAGTTTGAAAGAAGGGGTAGAACTCGTATTTCATAAATTGTCTAAAACCCTGCAGCAGAAAGGCTTAAAGCCTATGGAATCCATTGGAAAAGTTTTTGATGCCGATTTCCATGAGGCCATTACCCAAATTCCTGCACCGGACCCCGATCAGAAAGGCAAGGTGATAGATGAAATAGAAAAAGGATATACCTTACACGAAAAGCCCATTCGCTACGCCAAAGTGGTAATTGGGTCTTAAAATTAAGTCAATGCCAAAGAAAGACTATTATGAAATTTTGGGAGTAGGCAAGTCTGCCACGGCTGATGAAATCAAGAAAGCCTACCGGCAGCATGCCATCAAGTACCATCCCGACAAAAACCCCGGCAATCCCGAGGCAGAAGAGAGATTCAAAGAAGGAGCCGAAGCCTACGAGGTGCTGAGCGACCCACAGAAAAAGGCCCGCTACGATCAGTTCGGGCATGAAGGAATGGGCGGATTTGGCAGTGGCGGTGGTGGTTTCAACAACATGGAAGATATTTTTTCCAGGTTCGGCGACATATTCGGCGACGATTCCCCCTTTGGTTCATTTTTTGGCGGAAATGGTGGAAGAGGTCGGGTTCGGAAAGGTTCTAACCTGAGAATCAAATTGAAACTTACCCTTCAGGAGATTGCATCGGGTGTTGAAAAGAAAATCAAGGTAAACCGGATGGTGGTAGCCCCCGGGGTAACCTTCAAGACCTGTCCGACTTGCGGCGGTGCCGGTCAGGTGAACCGCCTGATGAATACGCCTTTCGGACAAATGCAGACTGCCTCCACCTGTCCTTCCTGCAACGGTGCCGGACAGTCGCTGGACAGCCGTCCGCCCGGAGCCGATGCCAACGGATTGATTCCCAAAGAAGAAATCATTACGGTGAAAATTCCTGCCGGAGTGCAGGAAGGCATGCAGCTCAATATGCAGGGAAAAGGCAATGAAGCCCCCGGCAGGGGCGTGGCCGGTGATTTGCTGATACTGGTAGAGGAGGCGGATGATGAAAACCTCAAGCGCGACGGCAACAATGTAATTTCGGAATTGTACCTGAATTTTGCCGATGCTGCTTTGGGCACCCAGGCGGAAATCAACACCATAGACGGCAAGGTAAAAATCAAAATAGATCCGGGTACCCAAAGTGGTAAGATATTGAGATTGAGAGGAAAAGGAATAAAAGATTTGAATGGTTATGGTCGGGGCGACCACCTTATCCATGTAAACATCTGGACCCCCAAAAACCTGTCGAAAGAAGAGGTGGCCATTCTGGAACAACTTCGGGAATCTTCCAATTTTTCACCCAATCCCGGGAAATCGGAGAAAGGATTTTTTGATAAAATGAGGGAAATGTTCAGCCAATAAGGAATCAATTCCCGGATATTTCATAAAAGCCATCGCAAAAACCGGTGGCTTTTTTCATTTCATCCCGCCCTGAGTTAAACTTCCTGTAGTGTCCGAAGCCGGAAAAAAGTTATGCTTCAGGCGAGTGTTTTATGTTATTTTTACATTGCCTTGATTATGAGGAGTATTTTTAATCTCACGGTTCTTTGATGCCTATTTTTATTCCCCTATTTTTGCCATCCCATTTTAAAAAATAGTCCAAAAGACTTTATGCAAGACAACTCTACATTTCCTTCAGGGCAAAATCCGGAAGGCGAAATGGAAAACACCCAAAACCTCTCTCCTGAACTGGCAGGTGATCCTGGTTTTTCCGGCGAAAAAGAAGATAATTATTCTGAAATGATGCCCGATGCGGAGGGAAAAACTTCTGCATCCGAATCTCCGGAGCCTGAACAGCCCGAATCTATGCAAATAGAAGAAGTGTCGGTTTTGGAAATCAGCCCTGTGGCAGCCGAAGTTGAAGAATCTCAGCCGGAAAAGGAACCAGCTCTGCCCCAAGCAGTTGAGGCGGAAAAAAGTCAGGAGGAAGAAGAAATAGCGGTAGCCAGGGAAGACGCTCCTGTTTTGGCCGAATCAGCAGAGACTGCAGTAAGCAAGCATGAAGAATTACTCGAGGTAGAAGAGCATGAACTCGAAGAAATGGAAAACCAGGAAGCCGAAATTCAGCTGGAGGAATATACAGGTCTGGATTTGGAGCAATTGGTAAAACTTGCCGAGCAACTCAACCGCGACAATGACCCGGTAACGGGCCACAGGGTTATTCAAAAAATCAAGCCCATTTTCGATGCCTTATATCAAAATGAAAAACAAGAGGCGCTGGAGAAATTTGTAAGCGAGGGCAACGACAAAGATTCTTTTGAGTTTAAACATCATGGCCTGGACCAGCGGTTTCATCAGGCGGTAAGGGGAATCAATGAAAAGCGTAAACTCAATCAGGATTTTCAGATTAAAGAGCGGGCCAAAAATCTGGAGGCCAAGCTAACCTTGCTGGAGCAGCTCCGCCAGCTCGTAGACGACCATGAGCATAATCCGGGCTATGAAAAATTCAGGCAAATACGGGAGGATTGGAAAAAAATCGGTCCGGTAGGACCGGAGCATGCCAAAAACCTGAATGCCTCCTACTACATTCTTGTGGAGCGGTTCCATAGTTTGAGCGAGATTTTTCATAACCTCAGGGATTTTGACCGCAAGAAAAATCTGGAACTGAAGCTGGAAATCATAAGCAAAATAGAAAAGCTGGCTCAGGAAAGTTCGGTTGCCAAGGCCATGAAAGACCTGATGGGCTATCAGGATGAATACCGCTCGCTTGGCCCCGTGCCCAAGGACAGATTGGATGAACTGAAAGATAGGCTGAAAAAAGCCGTGGATGTTCTCTATGAGCGCAAAAAGGAATTCAACGAGCAGCGCAAACAATGGCTTGCCGAAGAAATTTCCCTCAAAGAAGCCCTTGCCGAAAAAGTGGCTGAATTTGAACACTTTATAGGCAATACGGCCAAAGAATGGCAGGAAAAAACAAAAGAATTGCTGGTGCTTCAGGAAGAGTGGAAGGGGGTTCCCAACCGCTTCCGTGAGAAGACCGCCGAGCTGAACAAGAAATTCTGGAATGTGTATAAAAAATACATGCACAACAAGAATGAGTTCTTCCGTCAGCTCGACAAAGGCAGAAAAGACATTCTGGTTAAAAAACAGGCCCTCGTGGACGAAGTCAACAGTCTGAAAGATGGCGAAGACTGGGATGGTATTGTCAACAGAATGAAGGAATTGCAGGCAGAATGGAAGCAGATCCCTCCCCTCTTTGGAAAGGAAGGACAGAAAATCTATGATGCCTTTAAGGCCGGAACTGACCATTTTTTCAACCGCCTACGGGACAGAAGAAGCGGGGAAGAAAAAGAGCAGAATGTCAACCTGGAAAAGAAGGAAGAACTCTGCAGGCAGATTGAAGAAAAAGCCGCAGCCGGTCTTGGAAGCCGCGATTTGGTAGATCAGTTTAAGGAAGAGTTTCGCAACATAGGTTTTGTTCCTATGAAATCGATTCAGAAAATCAACGGGCGATTCACCAAATCCATGATGGAGCTGATTGAAAAATCAACCATCATTCCCGACGGGGAAAAAGAAAAGTTCAAGATTGGGTTGCTCAACAACAACAAGAGCCTTTTTGCTTCCGAGGGTGTGAAATCGCTTAAGAATCAGGAAGGATACATCAAGAGCAGACTGCAACAACTGAAAAGGGATTTGGGCAATCTGGAAGACAATGTGTCCATGTTCAAAATGTCGAAAAACGCCATGGCACTGATCGAGGATGTTCAGAAAAGAATCAACCTCATCAAGCTGGAAATCAAGGAGCTGGAGTCTCAGCTCAGGGAAATCCGGGCGGGTGAGCAATAGAACCAGGCCCAAAAAAGAACAGAAAGACCGCTTCCGATGCGGTCTTTTTTTTTCCTGAATTTACAATTTTGAGGCGTAATTTTCCATCCGGAAAAATACTTTCCCACGGACTTAATTTCCTTTATCTCAACAAAGACCGCCATGAATCTGATGCTTGCGCACGATACCTTTAAAGAAAAAACCATTCTGATTACAGGCGGAGGATCCGGGCTGGGATTCAGCATGGCGGAGGGCTTGCTGATGCTGGGGGCCAATATCATCATTGCAGGCCGTAAAGAAGAAAGGCTCAGGTCGGCTGCCGAAACACTCAGGGAGCGGACCGGAAGGACTGCAGAAGTTTCGGCACTCGATGTTCGGGATGCGGCCAGGGTAGAATCGCTTGTATATCAAATTTTTACCCAATACGGCAACCTCGACGGGTTGATCAACAATGCTGCGGGCAACTTTATTTCTCCCACAGAGCGGCTTTCGGCCAATGCCTTTTCTTCCATCATCGACATCGTATTGAAAGGAACTGTGCATACGACCCTTGCAGCAGGAAAAAACTGGATTGAAAAAAAGCAAAAGGGCAATGTTTTGAATATTGCCACCACCTATGCATCAACCGGTTCCGGTTTTGTGGTGCCCTCTGCTACGGCTAAGGCCGGTGTAGTGGCCCTGACCCGTTCCCTGGGAGCAGAATGGGGCAGATACGGCATCCGTACCAATGCCATCGCACCGGGTCCCGTACCCACAGAAGGAGCCTGGTCGAGATTATTTCCAAAAGAAGCTTTGCCCGCAGGCATGGCAGAAAAAATGGATCCGGCCCGTAAAATTCCCCTCGGGCGGGTAGGCACCCATGAGGAGTTGGTCAATCTTGCCTGTTTTTTGCTTTCAGATTTCAGTGGTTTTATCAACGGCGAGGTGGTCACCATGGACGGAGGCGAGTGGCTGCAGGGAGCGGGTGAATTCAACTGGCTGAAAGAAGTTCCTGCCCCCATGTGGGATGCCATTGAGGCCATGACCAGAAAGGGTCAATGACTTGATAATGAAATTTTTATGGTTTTTTTAATTTTCGCTTTGCCCGGCGGAGCAATGGCAGATTCAGATTGCCCCCGGCACAATCCCGGTTTCGCCGGCAACGAAAAGAACTTACCTTTACATTTTCAAAACAATTTCATGGTTCAAACAGGTTTTTGGCATGAAATTCGTATTCTGACAAACAAACAAATACAAACATGTCCGTAATCAAAGCAACTGATGCAGACTTTGAATCTGCGCTAGGGAGCCATCCGAAAACCATCGTGAAATATTATGCCGATTGGTGCGGTAGTTGTCGTCTGATCTCTCCCAAATTTAAAAGACTCTCTGAAGATGAGCGCTTTACTGCAACACAGTTTCTGGAAGTGAATGCCGAAGAAAATGCCGCTGCCCGAAAAATGGGCGGGGTGAGCAATCTGCCTTTTTTTGCCGTATTCAAAGGCAAAGATTTGGTAGAATCTGCCGCTACCAACAAGGAAGAGGCCATTGTGGAGATGCTTCAAAAACTAAATTAAGAATCCATGAAACTTCCTGTAATCAAGAAGCTGGTGGAAACATTCACCAGAGAAGAACTTTTGGCGGCTGAAGAAGCACTGATGTCCGAAGCGTCCCCTGCTATTCCGGTAGAGGGCGACGATGAAGGAGAAAAGCTCACCCATATCCTGGCTGCGGTCTTCATTTTGGATGAGATGAAGGCAAGAGGAGTGGACTACCTGACCGCCCTGCGGACCTATACATCCAAGGTGAGGACTTCAATTTCCTGAAAAGATGAGTAAGAAAGGCAAGGTTCTCGTGGCCATGAGCGGCGGGATCGACAGTTCATTGGCAGCAGTATTGCTGCATGAGCAGGGCTATGAGGTCATTGGCATGACTATGAAGACCTGGGATTATACCGGCAGCGGCGGCTCGAAAAAAGAAACCGGGTGCTGCTCGCTCGACAGCATCAACGACGCCCGGAATGTATCTGTAAATCTGGGTTTTCCCCATTACATTCTTGATATCCGTTCGGAGTTCGGAGACTATGTAATCGACCACTTCACCAGCGAATACCTCGAGGGCCGTACGCCCAACCCCTGCGTGTTGTGCAATACCCACATCAAATGGGATGCCCTGCTCAGGCGTGCCGATATGCTCGGCTGCGATTTTATTGCCACAGGCCATTATGCCGGTCTAAAGTATGAAAACGGCCGGTATTTTATTTCCAGAGGCCTGGACCGTGACAAAGATCAATCTTATGCCTTGTGGGGGGTGAGCCAGGAAAGTTTGTCGCGTACCATTCTGCCGCTCAGTCAGTTAACAAAGAAGCAAATTTATGAAATGGCTTCAGAAAAAGGTTTTACTGATTTGGTAAACAAATCAGAGAGCTATGAAATCTGCTTTGTTCCCGACAACGATTACCGCGGTTTTTTGAAACGCCGGGTTCCCGGCCTGATCGAAAAAGTATCCGGAGGGGAGTTTGTGGACGAAGACGGGAATGTACTGGGCATCCACGAGGGCTATCCTTTCTACACGGTAGGACAAAGAAAGGGACTTGGAATTGCCCTGGGATATCCGGTTTTTGTGACCGCCATAGACAAGGACAAAAACCGTGTCGTGCTGGGAAAAGATACCGATCTGATGAAAAACACCATGGTTGTCAATCAGTTGCGGCTGATGAAGTACGAAAACCTGATTGGCAGACCACTCGAGACCACAACCAAAGTCCGTTACAAAGATGCCGGCACACCGGCACGCATCGAACAAATGGACGACGAAATCCATGTTCAGTTTCATGACTGGGTTTCGGCCATTGCCCCCGGACAGGCAGCGGTATTTTATGAGGGCGATGATGTGATAGGAGGGGGCTGGATAAAAAGCAGCGGCCGGGTGCATCCCGACAACTCCGTTTCCCACCTGCAGGCATAAAAAAAGGACCCTGAAGTCCCTTTTTTTCCAATGCTTTGATTCGGTTTATTTCTTACCTCCCGACTTTTTGGGAGCAGATGGAGCCGATGGCGCAACCGGTTTTACCGGTGTTTCATCCTTTTTGGCTTCTCCTTCTTTTGGTTCTTCTATCCCCAGTTTATTGAGGACCAAATCGGTGATGTCGCTTTCTTCTTCGGCATAAAGAAGCACCTGATCGGAGTTGAACACATGGGTAAAGCCATTGATTTTGGCCACCTCGTTTACAGCTTTATAGATTTTATCGAGTTCAGGTTTTACAAGATCCTGCTCTTTTTTTCTCAGGTCTTCCTGGGCATTTTCCTGAAGCGACTGAATGCTTCTTTGCAGGGTTCTCAGCTCTTCTTCCCTGTCTTTTTTTATGGCCTCGGGCATGGTTCCTTGTCCCTTTTGATAAGATTCGAATTTGGCCTCCAGTTCCTTGTTTTTTTCCTCGATGGTTTTGAGGTACTGCTTTTGGGTTTCTTCCAATTGTTTTTGGATGATCTTGGAAGCAGGGCTGATGCTCAGGATATAATTTACATTGGTATAGCCGATTTTTACAGGCTTGCCTGCCTTTGCCTCAGTGGCTGCTGTTTTTTGTTCGGTCACCGGCTGGGCAATGGATGCAAAACCGATGGCGGTGCTGATGATGCAGATGGCTGCAATTTTTTTCATTTTCTGATTTGATTTGAATGGATGGAAAATCTATTTTTTGTCTTTGTTCTGTTCGTTTACCGTGTCGTCTTTATCGCCGAGTCCAAGTTCTTCGAGAACAAAATCGGTGTAGTCGTGGGCCGGATTGGTGTAAATCATCACCAAATCTCCCGCCTTATCGAACATGATGGCGATTTTCTTCTTTTTACAAACTTTTTCTACGGCCTCAAATATCTTATCCTGCAAGGGTTTTACCAACTCTTGTTTCTTAAGAAAATATAAACCCTCGAAGCCGAAGGCTTTGTTCTGGGCTTCTTTGGCATCTTTTTCTTTTTTGGCAATGGCCGTCTGCCGCTCTTTTTTCATGTCGTCGGTGAGCAAAACCTCTTCGGCCATATATTCTTTTCTCAGTTTATCTACCTCATTTCTAAGGGCTTCTATTTCAGATTGCCATTTTTGACTTTGAGCACCCAGTTCGGTAGAGGCCTGCTTGTATTCCGGCATTTTGCTCAGAATAAATTTCGAATCGATGTAACCGAATTTTTGTGCCAAAGCCAGGCGGCTTGTGCCCAAAACCATCAGAAAAAATAAGATTTTAAGTTTCATATGCTATCTGATTTGCTGGCCGATGGTAAATTGAAAAGCATTGTGAATCACTTCGGGACCATCAAAAGCCCAGCCGTAATCTACGCCCAGCATTCCGAATGCCGGCATGAAAATGCGCACCCCGAGGCCTGCACTTTTGTAGATGTTGAAGGGATTGTAGGTTTGGTAGCTTCCCCATGAGTTTCCTCCTTCGGCAAAGGAATGTACAAAAATGGTAGCGGCCGGATTGGTGGAAATGGCATAGCGCAATTCGGTCACAAATTTATTGAACAATACCCCCGCTTCAATACCCAGCGGCGTGCCCACCTGCCCGTCGTTGTATCCCCGGAGGGCGATGATGTCGTAGCCCAGCAGAAAGTTGAAACCGGATAATCCCGAGCCACCCAGCCTGAAGCGTTCAAAGGGTCCGATGCCCAGCTGATTGTTGTAAGAGCCGATCCAGCCAAAGTGGGCCCTTGTATTGATAACCAGATTCTTGGCCAGCGGCAAAAACCAGGAAGCATCGAAATTCCATTTGTGGAATTCTACCCAGCGGAATCTCTCTTTGTCAGTGGTAAAATTGTTGTTTTTCCGGAACAAAGAATACGGTGGAGTAAGGTTCAAAATAAGACTTATGCTGCTGCCCGATGTGGGAAAGGTCGGGTTGTTGATGCTGTTTCGGCTCAGGTTGGTGCTGAGTGCAATAGAGTTGGAAAAAGTTTGATCCCGTCCGAAATCTGAGCCTGTAATCAACTGATAATTAAACAAATCGTAGCGCTGCACGGTAAGTGTGCTCATCAGAGAAAAATAATCGTCCGGCCAGCGGAGCCGCTTTCCGAGCGAAACATTGACCCCGTTGATGGCCAGGCGGCTGATGACTTCATTGTTGTTGTTGAGGCCCCTTTGCACCGATCGGTTCAGGCCTACGGTGAAACTGTTGGGCCGCTTTCCTCCGAACCAGGGCTCTGTAAAGGAAACTGAATAGGTCTGAAATGCCCGTCCGTTGGCTTGAAACCGGATAGAAAACCGTTGACCATCGCCGGAAGGAAGGGGTGTCCATTCACGGAAATTGCGGATTTTTCGCATGGAGAAGTTGTTAAAGGACAGGCCCAGAGTTCCGATAAACCCGAAGGCTCCGCCCCAGCCACCCGATAATTCTATTTGGTCGCTTGGCTTTTCTTCCACAGAATAGTTGATGTCCACTGTGCCGTCCTGGGGGTTGGGTATAGGATTGATGCCGATTTTTTCGGGGTCAAAATATCCGAGGGTGGCCAGTTCGCGGTTGGTCCGGATCAGGTCTGAGCGGCTGAATTTCTGCCCCGGCAAGGTCCTGATTTCACGGAGAATTACATGGTCGTTGGTTTTGGTGTTACCTGAGATATTGATGCGGTTTATTCGGGCCTGTGCTCCTTCGTTTACCCTTAGTTCTATATCAATCGAATCTTTGTTTACCGCTACCTCGTTGGGGTCCACCGAAAAGAAAAGATATCCGTCGTCCATATACAAGGAGCTGATATCCATGCCGTTTGGATTGTAATTCAGCTTTTTCTGAAGCAAATCCATATTGTAGATGTCGCCCGATTTAATACCCAGAATGGTGTTGAGGTATTCGGCTGTGTAAAGGTAGTTGCCGGTCCATTTTACTTTTCCGAAATGGTACTTCTGGCCTTCCTCCAAGGTCAGCTTGAGGTTCACGGTTTTGTTGTCTTGCTGCCACACAGAGTCGGAAACAATGGTCACATCGCGGTATCCGTTTTTGGTATAAAATTCAATCAGCTTCTGCTTATCGGCCTCAAATTTGGACCGGATAAACCGGGAAGCTTTGAATATCCTCCAAATCTTTTTCTCCTTGGTGTCCTTCAGTTTTTTGCGGACAACATTGTCTTCATAAGCCTGATTGCCTTCAATTATCAGGCTGCCGATTTTTACTTTTTTTCCTTTTTCTACATTGATTTTCAGAATGATGGCGTTGCCAAGTGCAGTATCTTCTTCCTGGCTGATCTGAACCTTGGTATTGAAAAACCCCTTTTCGAGGAAGTGTTTTTTGATGGTATTGGAGGTGGCTTTGATCATGGCATCGTTGATGGCCTTCCCCCGAATGAGGCTGATTTTTTCGCGGATGTCATCGGCATCACCTTTTTTTAGACCCCGCACCTGAAATTTTGAAAGCCTGGGTTTTTCCTTCAATACAAAATTCAGAAAAACGAAATCACCCTCCGGCCTCGATTCTGTTTTGGCTAT
>CANHCT010000039.1 GCA_947459175.1 Hymenobacteraceae bacterium | reverse complement strand
GGCAATGCCTCCGGCTCCGATCAGCTGTTTTCTGATGGTGTGGCCTCCGTAGACAACACCAGGCTGCAGGTGATTACCCCTTATTCCGGACACCGGGACAAAACAAACCGCTCCTACGAAACCATTTCGCTGGACGATATCGATCTGGCTGCAGAAGAGGAAGTTATCTTTTACTCCCGCGGAAACAAAAAGACCGCTGCCCTCATCGATCCCTTCCTGTCCGGTGAAAAAAACAGACACACCATCAAAGCCGCATACATCATCCGCGATACCATCAAAGTCCTGGGTGCGGGAGATGTTCCGCCTGCCACTTTCGGCATTTTCTACGACGACCTTTCCGATCCGAAAAAAGGCGGTACCGGCCACACCATGCAGGTTTGTGAGCAAAATCAAGTGCCCCTGATCGACCAGAAAGTCTGGTTCAACTGGCTTACCGATTAGGCTTTTATTCGGAGAAGTATGAAGTTGTTTTTGGCAATACTGGTCCTGGTTCATGGATTCATCCATTTTGCCGGCTTTCTGAAAGGATTTGCACTCAAAGACCTGAAAGAACTTACTCTTCCGATTTCCAAAGCTTTCGGATTGGCCTGGCTTGGTGCGGGAATCATGGTTCTGACTTTCGCTGTTCTGTTCCTGCTTCATTCAAGGTATGCATGGGCCGCGGGATTTGCAGCATTGCTGGTATCTCAATTTCTGGTCATTTGGTTTTGGAAGGATGCCCGGCCCGGAACAATTCCCAATTTACTCCTGCTCTTGTTGTCGCTTGCATCCCTCGGAAAATACCGGTTTGAACGAATGGTGGAAAGGGAGACACTGCAAATTCTGGGACAATACAAAAACAGTTCTGCCGTATCCCTTATGGAGGAAGATTTGGCCGGTTTGCCCAAACCTGTGAAAAACTGGCTGAAAACATGCGGTGCTTTGGGGAAGCAAAGGGGAGGATATGGGATGATTATTCAGGCGGCTGAATTAAAACTGAAACCGGAGCAAAAAGAATGGTGGAAAGCCAATGCCATTCAATATTCCACCCTGGATATTCCGGGTTTTATCTGGACGGTAGAGGTGAAAATGAATGATTTTATCCGGTTTCGGGGCAGGGATAAATTCGAGGACGGCAAGGGCAGCATGCTGATAAAATTCAATTCCATATTGAATGTGGTAAATGAAAAAGGATCTAAATTGGATGAAGGCACTTTGCAGCGATATCTGGGGGAAATGGTTTGGTTTCCATCGTTGGCACTCAGTCCATTTATCTCCTGGGAACCAATAAACGATACAACTGCCCGGGCAACCATGCGGTATAAAGGCACAGAAGGCAGCGGCATATTTTCTTTTAATTCAAAAGGCGAGGTTATTCGGTTTTCGGCCCTTCGGTTTATGGGCAATGCAGCAGACTCCAAAAGACTGGGTTGGGAAATGAATATCTCCGGGTGGAAAACCTTCGATGGAATTAAAGTGCCCTCCGAAATGACCTCCACATGGAAACTGGACAGCGGTGATTGGACTTGGTTGAAACTGGAAGTGAGGGACATCCGCTACCATGCCGGGGCCGGTAGCTGAGAATTTCAAAATTTATTGGGCTTCCATTATCCCGATTTTCGCTCAATGAAATGGAATACGATGGATACCCTTCTAATTTTCCCGAAACGAAAAAAGGAAGATTCAAATTCCGGCCCTGAATTTTCCCTTACCCAAAGCGAAGCCGGGGCCTTACCTTCGCAGCATGTTTCGTTTGTCTTTGGCTTACTGCCTGTTCTTTATTGCCTTCCCCTTTTCTCTGCGGGGTCAAAACAACCTATACGATGCCGCTTTGTTTCCTTTCGCTTCCGGACAGGAGGCGGCTGCAGACAGAAGAAATTCGAAAAACCACTTGGATATCAGCGGGTTATGGAAATCTTTAACCCTCCCATCAAAGGACCGGATTCCTGCAGGATTTGAGCAGCCTGACTACCCCGGGCGCCTTTGGGAAGATGCCCGACTGCCCGTTTCTGCAAGCGGGCAGCAGTCCGGGCCGGCATCTGCAGAACCGGCGGTCTTTCTCTATCGCAAAAAGGTCCGGATTCCTGCAGATTGGAAAGGCAAAGCAGTCTTCATTTCCTTCGGTTCGGGCTCCTCGGCCATTCAGTTTTGGCTCAACGGCCATTCGGTTTGCCGCCTGGATGAAGCCGGGGGAGAGGCGGTTTTCAACCTCAGCAAGTTAATTCAGGACGGAGAGAATACACTTGCCCTGCAAGTCCGGCAACCAGCCCAAAGGCCCTGCCTGTCCCGCTATGCTCCATTGGCCGGAATGGACCGCGATGCATTCCTTTTTGCTGCCCCCAATATTCGCATTCAGGACATGGAACTTCGTGCCGGACTCGAAAACGGGTTTCGGGATGGTCGTTTGGAGGTGGACATCCGCGCCTTTAATGGCAGCCGGCAGGATCAGCAGCTTGTATTGAAAGCCAGCCTGACGGCCGAAGGATCCGGTTCGCTGTGGACTTCAAGCCGCAATTTTCAGGTCAGGGCCGGACAAGCCGTTGCATTGACGGGCTTTTTCAATGCAGCCATACCCGGCGTACCGGTATGGTCAGCCGAAGCACCCCGGCTGTGCACCCTTTTGCTTCAGCTCGAAACCGCACAGGGAAAGGTACTGGAGGTCATCCGGCAGGAGACGGGCTTCAGGCAGGCCGAAATCAGGGACGGCCTTTTTTTGCTTAACGGCCAGGCGGTCAAGTTCAGGGGTATCAATCTCTGCGGCCACAGCGGCACAGGAAATGCCGAAGCCATGAAGGAGGCCATCCGGAGAATAAAAATGCTGAACATTAACGCTGTAAAAACCGATTGCAGCCTTTGGCCCTCCGGCTGGTTTGAACTCTGCAACCGCCATGGCCTGTATGTTTTGGATGCATTGCCGGCAGAGTCATCGCCCCGTACACGGGATGGCTGGCAGAACCGGGGAGAAAATTATAAAAACCAAACCTGTGTGGTGGCCCGGTATTTTGCCGGCACTCCGGACGGAAAAACAGAATTGGCAATCACCCGATTACGAAACCGGGATAAGACCCGCCCCTGCCTGACTTTGTACGGAACTACAGGAAAAAATCCTGCCGAAGTCTGCCGGCCCTATCCCATGCCCGGGGATTTGGATGAACTTGCAAAAACTTGCCATACCGGCCCCTTTCTTCTGAATGAATATCCCTTTCCCCCCGCTCAGCCCTGTGGCCAATGGACAGATTACTGGTCCCGAATCAGGATAAACAAGCAGTTGCAGGGTGGATTTTTTGGTAGCACATGCCTCGGGGATGCCAATGGTCGCCGGACAGGACAGGAGGAAAACCAGGATCGTGACGAAACCCTTTTCCGAACCGGCAGCATCCCGGATCCGGAAAGCGGATGTGCGGCCGCTCTTGGACTGAGGCAATCCTATTCACCGGTTCAGGCCCGTATTACAATGCTCAAAGATAAATTTGAAGTCAGCCTCCAAAATCAACAGGATTTTTTGGGAACCTCATACCTGAAAGCCCGCATTTCCCTTTGGTCCAATGGCAGAATGTTTGGCTCCAATGAACTGAATTTGAATGAAATAAAGCCGGGCGGGACAAGCAAATATTCATTTCTGTATCCCGATAGGTTTTTGAATCCACTGGCAGGGCAACCCCTGCAAAACCGGGGAGTGGAAATCGAAATATTCCATCCCGCAGGCACCGGATTGCTGCCGCCGGGTTGTTCTGTTTTCAGAAAAATGACTGAGGGAAAAGGGAATCCGAAAGTATGGCAAGCCAAAGGCCTGGACCGGGATTTGCCGGCCTCCATAACCGAAAACGACACCGCCTGGGTGATGGCCGACGGAGAACCGGCATGGCAAATTTCAAAAAAGACCGGTCTCATTTCTGTACTCAGAGAAGGTCGGCTGACAGAAGCCGGGCCAGGGCCTGCGGTGGTGGTCCCCGATACCCTGAAATGGAACCCATCTGCACAGCCGGCATCCGGCCGCAATCTTTTGACATCCGCAAGCCTCAGTACCAAGGTGATGTTTCGCAAAGCAGGCGGCTCTGAACCCTGGTTTGAGATAGAGCGCAGCGCTCCGCATACGGGCTCCCCGGGTATAAAACTCAGCACCCGCATCTACCTCACAGGGAAGAGAACATTTGTTGTGCGCCACCTGCTGGAAGCCGGCGACAGCCTGCAACCCTTGATCCGCCTGGGAGATGAATGGCAATTGCCCCCTTCCTTCGATTCGCTTGAATGCTACGGCCGGGGACCGCAAAACACCTTTAGCGGTCACGATTCTTCGGCCTGTGCTCAAAATTTCAAAGTCCGCATTTCCGTACCCGTACCCACCTGCAGCACTGAAGCGGCAGGGCGCAACCATGTGGAGGTAAAATATCTCCGTGTTTATGATGCCGCAGACAAGGGCATGGCTTTTTCTTCCACGGGTCAGGAACTCTCCTGCGGGCTGGCCGCTGCCGCTCAAACCGGCCTTAAAGGAGCTGCCCCACATCGCCTGCATGTGGATTTCCGGCAATCCGATTTGTCGATTCCCGCTTATTCTAAATACTGTCTGTCAGATACTTATCTCGTTTTGCCGGCCCGAAGCGAATGGAGCTATCGGGTAGAATTGAAGTAAAACTTTTTGCAGATGATGGCCCGAAAAGGCAAAAACATATATTTGCGGCGGCACCGGCCATTTCTTCACCTGAACAAATGAAATACAAAAGGATATTGCTCAAGCTAAGCGGAGAAGCTTTATTGGGAAAAAAAGGATTCGGAATCGACCCCAATATGCTGAAGCTCTATGCTTCGGAGATTAAGAAAGTGGCTGGTCTGGGGGTTCAGATGGCAGTGGTGATAGGAGGAGGAAATATTTTCAGGGGACAGGATGCTGCCGAAGCCGGCATAGAAAAAGCCACCGGCGACTACATGGGCATGATGGCTACCCTGATTAATGCCATGGCCATACAGGGCGCCATGGAAAACGAGGGCATCTACACCCGCCTTATGTCGGCCCTCAAAATCGATGAAGTTTGCGAACCATTCATCCGCCGGCGGGCCATCCGCCATATGGAGAAAGGCCGCGTTGTGATTTTTGGAGCGGGAATAGGCAGACCTTTTTTTACCACCGACTCCGCAGCCAGTCTCCGGGCCATCGAAATCGATGCCGATGTAGTGCTGAAGGGAACCCGGGTTGATGGCATCTACACCGCCGACCCCGAAAAAGATCCTTCTGCTACCCGGTTTAAAAATATTTCTTTCGATCAGGTGTATCAGATGGGCCTCAATGTCATGGATATGACTGCCTTTACCCTCTGCAAAGAAAACGATCTGCCCATCATCGTGTTTGACATGAACAAGCCCGACAATCTATTGAAAATAGTGAAGGGTGAAGAAATCGGAACCTTAGTAACCGTTTGATTTTCATACAGTAACGCATATAAATTTACGCTCATGGAAGAAATTACCATGTTTCTGGACGAAGCCCGGGATTTGATGGACAAAGCCCTGAAGCACACGCAGATGGAGTTTAACAAAATCCGTGCAGGCAAAGCCTCTCCCGCCATGCTCGATGGCCTGATGGTGGAATATTATGGTGTTCCCACCCCGCTGTCGCAGGCCTCTACCGTCAATGTAGCCGATGCCAGAACCCTGCTTATCAGGCCTTTCGAGAAAAAACTGATTCTGGAAATAGAGCGGGCCATCATCAATTCCGACTTGGGTCTCAACCCGCAGAGCGATGGCGAAGTAGTCCGGCTTTCCATTCCTCCCCTCACCGAAGAAAGGCGGAGAGACCTGGTGAAACAGGTGAAGAATGAAGGCGAATCGGGCAAAGTCAGCATCCGCTCCATCCGGAAGGAAACCAACGAAGAACTGCGCAAACTCCTCAAGGAAGGCGCCTCAGAAGACGATGTAAAGAAGGCCGAAGAAAAGGTGCAGCAGCTTACCGACAGCCACATCCAGAAGGTAGACCAGATGGTGGCAGACAAAGAAAAGGAAATCATGACCGTGTAACCAGCGGCTACCGTCCATTTTTTATTTCTTTGGTAAACATTCAAGCCGAAACCCGGCGGGTATTATTTATTGGTGACACTCGAAGGGATTTTCAGGTATTCAGTTTTTGGCAGTCGGATTTAAAGTGGTAATAATCTGAAAACCAGGAATTAATAAGACTTTGAACCTTCAACTTTAAACCTTGAACTCAAAAATCAGGAACCAAAAACCCCTCGGCCAGCCCCAACTGCTTTTGGTGCCCGTGGGTTGAATCTCAGCCGGGCCTTGGGCAAAAAAAAGGCCCTTGCGGGCCTTGTGAAACAAACAAGAACTTGTATTAGTACCGTCCTCCCCGGTTGTATCCTCCGCGATCGCCGCCTCCGAAGCCTCCGCGGCCTCCTTGGGGTCTTTCTTCCCGGGGACGGGCTTCTGACACTGCAATTTCCTTTCCTGCAAGGTTCGCTCCGTTCAGAGCATCCATGGCTGCCTGACCGTCTTCACGGTTGGCAAATTCAACGAAACCAAAACCTCTGGAACGCCCGGATTCCCGGTCCATAATAATTTTGGAAGAAACAATTTCGCCATAGGGTTCGAAAGCCTGGCGAAGCTCATCGTCTCTCATCTTGAAAGCGATGTTTGAAACATAAAGATTCATAATACTAAAAAAAAATCTGTAAATCTTGAAATCGGGGACTCAGGACTTGGGCGTAGAAGACTGAAAAAAAAGTTTCGAACCTCACTTTCCAATACCGAAAGAGACCAAATATCGCAACGAAATTGAGGGAAAAACACGGATATGCAACCATGCAGGTATGAAATTTAATATTAATGCAGGAAAAATAAATTATAAATCTCTGAAATTCAGATTATTAATTAAAAAAAATAATTTAAAGAAATAAATGCTTTTTTCTCAACATCCTGAATAAATCCTTCAAAATCAGTATAGTTTTTAAATTCCCGCCCCCTTCTGTTTGTCATAAATTCACCGAAAACCGGTGCCGCTCCTCAGAAATCCGATTTGTCAAACCAGGACACAATCTGCCAAAAGTCCTGCGCCGATTTGCGCCGCATCTGCAGGCGTGCCGATCCCGTGCTCCGGAATATCTGCTGATCGTCGAGTACAATCGTAACATTAAAATACCGCTCCATACCCGCAAGGGTATCCGAAAGGGTATCGGCCGAAACATAGTGCTGCCACTGAACTGTAGTGGATTTGGCAGCACGAAACAGATTGTAGGTAGTGCGCATATCGATGTCGCGGTCCCAGTAAACGAGATTATTGTTGGTAAAATCGAGGTAGCTGAACTGAAAATCGGAGGCCAGCATCTGCCCATAAAGCAGGGTATCACGGAGTTCGTACGAGGCCCTGAACCAATCAAACATACCTGCAATGGTCTTGCGGTTTCCCAAAACGGCATTCTTATCTACCACAATATCTTCCAAAGCAGGTGCAAAGGGATTGCATGCCGGCAAAAGCAAAATCATCGCGGTCAGGGCGCAAAAAAATGTTGCCTTAATTCTGTCCAGCATGGGCTGTTGTTGGTTTTATTGTCCTGCCAGGTCACAATCTGCCATTCATTTTGACGGTTGCGTTTCATTTGAAAGCTGAGCAATCCCGAAAAACCTACCGACTTAAACAGCGTATCGCGGTGGTTGAGATTCAGGGTGTAGTCGGCGGTATATTCCAAAGAATCCTGATTGAGGTTGATGATCCGCACATTGGACAGGCTGAGGCTGTTGCCGCTGCTGACAGGCAAAGCGGCCACCCGCAAATTGTTGAAAAACTGATTCTCATTGTCCCAGGTCCATTGGGAAAAGAGGCCCAGGTTGTTGGCCAGAATGGAGGGGTCAGCACGGAAGGCAAACTGCTCGTATGCCAGACAACGCTTGTAGTTGTTGATGTCCAGGCTGGTGACGGCTTTTTTGAAATTATCAATGAGTATATTGGGTTCTGTGGGACTCAGCCAGCCGGTGTTCTCTTCCGGCTTTTTGGGAATTCTTTCATTAAAACAGGCCTGCAAACCCAGAATGGCCGCCATACAAACAATAAAAAGGAAACTGTGCTGCCGCATGAAATGGCTGTGGAACACAAAGGTAAAAGAATTAGAACAGGAAAGGCCCCGGAATATTTTGGTAAAGCAGGCCAAAGACCTACTTTTGGGCCTTCAAAAAAAAGAATATTGCATTCATGAACATTCACGAATATCAGGCCAAAGAATTGCTGAAAAAATACGGCGTTCAAATCCAGGAAGGCATTGTGGCCCACAACGGTGAGGAAGCAGAGGCGGCAGCCAAAACACTGAAAAGAGATTTCGACTCTGATTGGTGTGTAATCAAGGCCCAGATTCATGCCGGTGGCAGGGGCAAAGGTGGTGGAGTAAAGCTTGCCAAATCACCTGCCGAGGCCAATGAAATTGCCACAAAAATGATCGGAATGCAATTGGTAACGCCTCAAACCGGACCCGAAGGCAAAAAGGTGCACAAGGTTTTGGTTGCCCGGGATGTTTACTATCCGGGACCATCGCCTGTAAAAGAATTTTATGTGAGCATTCTGCTGGACCGCACCACCGGCCGAAATGTTATTGTTTCCAGCACCGAGGGGGGTATGGACATTGAAGAAGTGGCTGAAAAAACCCCGGAAAAAATTGTCAAAGAATGGATTGATCCCCTGATTGGATTGCAGCCGTTCCAGGCCAGAAAAATTGCCTTTGGTCTGGGGCTGGAAGGAAATGCCTTCAAAGAGATGGTGAAGTTTATCGATTGCCTCTACAAAGCCTATGAGGGTATTGATGCCTCCCTTTTTGAAATCAACCCCGCTCTGAAAACATCGGATGACAAAATCCTGGCGGTGGACGGAAAAGTGAACATAGACGACAACGCCCTGTACCGGCATAAAAATCTGGCCGAACTGCGTGACATCACGCAGGAAGATCCCCTGGAGGTGGAAGCCGGTGAGTCGGGCCTGAATTATGTAAAACTCGACGGCAATGTGGGCTGTATGGTTAACGGAGCCGGACTGGCCATGGCCACTATGGATGTAATCAAACTTTCCGGTGGCGAACCGGCAAACTTCCTCGATGTGGGCGGCGGAGCAAATGCCAAAACCGTAGAAGCCGGATTCCGCATCATCATGAAAGACCCGAATGTGAAGGCCATTCTTATCAATGTTTTCGGTGGAATCGTGCGATGCGACCGTGTAGCGAGCGGCGTGGTAGAAGCCTGCCAGAACATCGGAGAAATCAACATACCCATCATTGTCCGGCTTCAGGGTACCAATGCCGAACTGGGGGCAAAAATCATAGCCGAATCGGGCATGAAGGTTTATCCGGCCATTTTGCTCAAGGAAGCGGCTGACAAAATCAGAGAGGTTTTGGCATAAGTCTGAACCAATATTGAAACGGCCACCTGCACTCTAACAACAGAAGGCAGGTGGCTTTTTTATTTTCATTCTCAGGACGCCTTCTGCAGGGCTACGCGGACTTTGGAAAAAGACCATCCATCTCCGCAATTCGGGTTAGATTTGCACACGAAAAGTTCCGCATGAATTTTATTGAAAACTGGGGAAAGTACTTCCTCTTTCTTTACAACATGGTCCGCAATAAAGAACCATTGCGGGTTTACCCCCCTTTGATCATTGACGAAATGGTCAAAATCGGCACCAATTCCTTGGTCATTGTGGCCATAGTATCTTCATTTATCGGAGCGGTTACGGCCATTCAGACGGCCGACAATCTTGTGAGTCCTCTGGTACCCCTGTCGGTTATCGGCACAATCTGCCGGGACATGAATCTGCTGGAGCTGGCCCCTACCTTTACTTGCGTGGTTCTGGCCGGCAAGGTAGGCTCCAATCTGGCCGGTGAAATCGGCTCCATGCGAATTACAGAGCAGATAGATGCCATCGATGTGATGGGCATCAATTCCACGAGTTTTCTGATATTGCCAAAAATGGTGGCGGCCTGCATCATGATTCCGGTTCTGTGCATCCTTTCTGCTTTTCTTGGCCTTATGGGTGGCTATCTGGTGGCCCTGCTCGGGGATGTGATGACCCCAAACGATTATGTAAACGGGCTGCGGAATGGTTTCAGGGTCTTCAATGTATATTTTGCCCTTATCAAATCCGTGGTTTTTGCATTTCTCATTGCCAGCATTGCTTCTTACAAGGGCTATTACACTTATGGTGGTGCCCTCGAAATCGGGCAGGCAAGTACCAAAGCCGTAACCAATGCGGTCATCGGCATCCTGGTTGCCGATCTGGTCCTGGCCCAGGTACTGATCTGAATTTACCATGATAGAAATTGTCAACATCAAAAAATCATTCGGCGACAAGCAGGTATTGGCCGGAATCTCCGGGCGGTTTGAAGACAGCCACAACAGCCTCATCATCGGGGCTTCGGGGACCGGCAAATCGGTTTTGCTCAAGTGCATCGTGGGGCTCATTACACCGGATGAAGGCGATGTTTTTTTTGATGGCCGGTCCCTTTACAATTCATCCGCCCGGGAGGTAAAAAAAATACGAAGGGAAATGGGCATGCTCTTTCAGGGCGGAGCCCTTTTCGACTCAAAAACAGTGGCAGAAAATGTCCGCTTCCCCCTGGATATGCTGCAAAACGAAATGGCCCTGAGTGAAAAAAATGACCGGGTTTTACACAGCCTTGAAAGAGTGGGGTTGGAAAATGCAGCCCAAAAAATGCCCTCTGAAATCAGCGGGGGTATGAAAAAGCGGGTGGGCATTGCCAGGGCCATCGTTATGAATCCCAAATACCTCTTCTGCGATGAACCCAACTCCGGACTCGACCCTATGACGGCCATCCGGATTGATGAATTGATTTCAGAGATTACCGATGACTACAAAATGACCACCGTCGTGGTGACGCATGATATGAATTCGGTGATGGGAATCGGGGAATATGTGATGTTTCTCTACAATGGATTGAAAGAATGGGAAGGTGATTCTCAGTCGATTTTGCATGCGGAAAGCAAGGCTCTCCGGGAGTTTGTTTTTGCGAGTAAAATCATGGAGAAGTTGATCCACAAGGAGTAAATCTCCGAAAATTCACAGGAATTCAGGCGTTTCCAATGAATGGCTGAAGGATCAATTCATGGACTTTTGATTTAATCTCCAGGCACGCAAAGCAGTTGTAAAGACCACGGACATCTTTCTCTTGTGAGCCCAATGCACCTTTGCGGGCCTTGGTGTATTACCGGACTTGCCTTCAACCCATTATTCGGGGACTTTGGAAAAATATTGGCTGATTCTCACCACCTTTGGTTTTCGGTTCCCAACAAATTCTACCCTAACCCGGTTTTCAAACAAATAGACATATGAAAGGCATTCAGTTTTCGGGATACATCCCGCAGGAAAAAAACCAACAGGCTGATTTCGAATCCCTGCTGGATATTTTTATGCAACTCATCAATGTCACCGCCGGCAATGTGCCCGAAGCCATGGCCTGGCTCACCAACCTCGACAAACAATACCGTCTTACCGGATCCTCCTACGGCATCGGAGATTTTTATGAAGACCTCAAACGCAAAGGCTATATAGAAGAAAAACCAGGTGAGGGTCAGGCCATCCTTACCCCCAAATCCGAACAAAGCCTCAGAAGAAAATCTCTGGAAGAAATCTTCGGCAAACTCAAAAAATCAAGCCCCGGCAATCACATCAGCCCCGTGACAGGCAAGGGCGATGAAATTTCATCCGAAACCCGACCCTATCAGTTCGGCGATTCTCCCGAAAATGTAGCCTTCTCCGATTCGCTGCGCAATGCCCAGATCAACCACGGCACCGAGGACTTCATGCTGACCGAAAACGACCTGGAAATCAGGGAAACCATGCACAAGTCGCAGACCTCCACTGTACTGATGATTGACATTTCGCATTCCATGATTTTATATGGCGAAGACCGCATTACCCCAGCCAAAAAAGTGGCCATGGCCTTGTCAGAATTTATTACCACCCGCTACCCCAAAGATACCCTGGACATCATCGTGTTTGGCAATGATGCGAAGCAAATCAGGGTTAAAGACCTCCCCTATCTGGAAGTGGGTCCCTACCACACCAACACGGTGGCCGGCCTGGAACTTGCCATCGATCTGCTGCGCCGAAAAAAGAACCGCAACAAACAGATTTTCATGATCACAGACGGAAAGCCGACCTGCCTGAAAGAAGGCATCCGCTACTACAAAAACAGTTTTGGCCTGGACCCCAAAATCATGAAAAAAACCCTGACACTGGCCGCCGTCTGCCGTAAAATGAAAATACCTGTGACCACCTTCATGATTGCCAGCGACCCCTACCTGCAGGAGTTCGTTCGGGAGTTTACACGGGTAAATGAAGGAAAAGCCTGGTATTCAGACCTCAGCGGCCTCGGAGAATTTGTGATTGAAGATTTTCAGCGCAACCGGAGAAAAAAGGCCTGAAATAAATTTCACCTTACATCCATATTGCCCAACTTTCAGCGTTCTCTTACTTTGCATCCGCTTTATGACGATTACAGGTAGTACAGGAAAATGGAACAGCCCGGCAAAAAAACTCCTTCGGGGATTTTTGGCTGTTTGTTTTGCAGTATGGGCTTTTGTACAAAATGCATCGGCGCAGGACAGCATTGATTCGCTGTTTACCAATGACTTAAGCATCATTGAAGATCACACCCAGGATTTACAAAAGCCTGCCTTGCAGGTATATGCCGACACCACATTGGCCAAAATTATCCCCTCTGTGGACATGGAAACCGTCGAGGACCGCATGGCCTGCCTGAACCTCGATATGCCGGTAACCATCAACAAAACGGTTTGCGGGTTTATTCACTTTTTCACCGTGAGAAAGCGAAACTATACCCAAACCATGTTGGAAAGGAAAAATTATTACTTCCCCATTTTCGAATATTACCTTCAAAAACACGAGATGCCCGATGCACTCAAGTATCTGGCCATTGTAGAATCAGGCTTAAAATTCAATGCGAAATCAAAAAGCGGGGCAGTAGGCTTGTGGCAATTTATGCCCGGAACCGGAAAAGACTTTTACCTCGCTCAGAATCAACACATCGACGAGCGGCAACACCCCTATCTGGCTACTGAAGCAGCCTGCAAATTTCTGAAATACCTCTACGGAATGTTCGGCGATTGGGAGCTTGCACTGGCCGCCTACAATTGCGGACCCGGCAATGTGCTCAAGGCAATACGCAAATCAGGAAAACGGGGATTTTGGGAAATATACAATTTCCTGCCTCAGGAGACGCGGGCCTATGTACCGCAGTTCCATGCAGTAGTATATTCAATGAATTTTGCCGCCGAGCACAACATCCGGCCCGACCTCGATTCCATTTGGGTGACCACGGCTTTCGATACCTTTCAGGTAGAAAAATCCTTTGATTTGGTGAAGCTGGAAAACATTCTCGGCCTTCCGGGTCAAAGCCTTGGAGTCCATAATCCTTGCATCAAGTCGAGGGTATATCCTGCCAACTGCCCCCATCCCCTGCTGGTGCCCAGAACGCACAGCCCCCTGCTGGCTGCCAACCTGAGCCGCTTCATCGATTCAGCCGCAGTCACCATCGTACCCGAAGCACCTGTGGAGATGAGGCTTGCACGCCAACGGGGACATTGGAAATACTACAAAGCCTCCAAAGGCGAGCGGCTCGACAGCATTGCTGCCCGCACCGGTGTGGCCTTAGCTTCTCTGAAAAAATGGAACCATTTGCAGGGCCATTCAGTGCGCAAGTCCTCCCGTCTGAAAATTCTCTTGCCGCATGCCGACAAGAAAAACGAAAAAGAATCTGATGTACAGGCCATTGCCATAAAAGAACCCGTAAAACGCAGCGAATTTTTCAAGCCTGTTCCTGAAGTAGGACAGGCCGAAACCCATGTGGTGAAAAAGAACGAGAAACTGTATCAGGTGGCGGTGCAGTACGGCCTCAGCATCGGGAAACTCAAAGCCATGAACCACCTGAGTTCTTCCAAAATTTATGAAGGCCAGGTCCTGAAGCTCAAAAAAGAAGCCGGAGAAACCGACCATACCGCTGCGGTAAATAATGAAATGCCATCTGCAGCAGCCCCCGAAACCAAAACCGAAACCTATGTGGTGCAGCAGGGCGACCGTCTGTTCGCCATTTCCCGAAAATTCAACATTCCGCTGGAGCAGCTGAGGCAAATCAATGGTTTGGAAAACGACCAGCTCAGAACAGGACAAACACTGAAGCTGAGTGCCGGTGCTGACTGTCGCGAAGAAACCCCCGACTCTGCCTTGGCAGTGCAGCCTGCCGAACATCAAAAAACGGCCCCGGTTCAGAACCAAACTTCAAAGACAGCCATCTTAAAGAAATCGGAGCAAATGACCCTGCCCAGGACCTATCTGGTACAAAAGGGCGATACCCTCTACTCCATTTCCCGCAAGTTCACCAAACTCAGCGTTACCGAACTGATTCGGGTAAATAAACTGAAAAACAAGAACATCAAGCCCGGGCAGCAGCTGATTGTGGGATAGCAGAATACCCGCCCCCCGATTGGATAAAACCTCTAATTTTGCCCCCATTCTCAGACACCAAATTAATTCATAATACTTAATGTCATCTCATATTGAATCAGCACCCGCAAGGGGCCATGAAAATCCTTTTGAGTCCATGATGTCCCGCTTTGATGTAGCGGCCCAGATCCTGGGACTTGAACCCTCAACCTACAATGTACTGAAAACACCAAGCCGGCAAGTGATTGTGGCACTGCCCGTTACCATGGACAACGGTCTGGTTAAGGTTTTTGAAGGATACAGGGTAATCCACTCCAATATCCTCGGACCGGCCAAAGGCGGTATCCGCTATGCCATGGATGTAAATATCGATGAGGTAAAAGCCCTCGCAGCCTGGATGACATGGAAATGCGCAGTGGTTGATATCCCTTACGGCGGGGCCAAGGGCGGCATCACCTGCGACCCCCGCAGCATGTCGGCCGGTGAAATTGAAAGACTTACCCGTGCCTACACCATGGCCCTGCTCGATGTTTTTGGTCCCGATAAGGATATACCCGCCCCCGATATGGGCACAAGCCAGCGTGAAATGGCCTGGCTGATGGACGAATATTCCAAGGCTCATGGTACCACCATCAATGCCGTGGTAACCGGCAAGCCCCTGGTATTGGGCGGATCTGCAGGCAGGGTGGAAGCCACCGGCCGCGGGGTGATGGTATCGGCCTTTGCCGCAATGGAGAAGCTGAAAATCAATCCCTTCAAAGCAACCTGTGCCGTACAGGGTTTTGGGAATGTGGGCTCCATCTCAGCAAAACTGCTGGCCGAAAGGGGCGTCAAAATTTTGGGTGTGAGCGATGTATCGGGCGCTTACTACAACGAAAACGGCATCAACATAGAAGAGGCCATTGCCTACCGCGACAACAACGGCATGAGCCTTGAAGGGTATAAGAACGCCACCCGGATAACCAACGAGGAACTCCTCGCACTGGAAGTGGATGTGCTGGTGCCGGCTGCCAAAGAAGATGTGATTACCCTGGACAATGTGCACAACCTGCGCTGCAAGCTGATTGTGGAAGGTGCCAACGGACCTACATCTGCCAAGGCCGATGCTGTGGTGCAGGAAAAAGGCATCATGGCCGTCCCCGATATTCTGGCCAACTCAGGCGGAGTTACTGTATCGTACTTTGAGTGGGTACAAAACCGCCTCGGCTACAAATGGGGACTCGACCGCGTACAGCGCCGCAGCGACCGCATCCTGAAAGAAGCCTTCGAAAGGGTGTACAATACAGCGCAGCAGCACAACACCACCCTGAGAATCGGGGCCTATGTGGTGGCCATAGACAAGGTGGCACAAACCTATAAATTCCGCGGGGGCTTCTGATAAAACCCCGCTCAACGCAACAAAAGCTGTCCGAAACCGGGCGGCTTTTTTTTTGAGCGGAGGCGGGCGGCCGTACCGGAGCGAGGTACAGGGTTCATGGGCTGCATTTCAGTTTTCAAACCCACCCCGGCATTCCGGCAATGGATAGATGGCTGAAAAAGAGGCAAATACAAAACTCGGGATTTTTTTTCAGGGCGCCATTTCGGGCTATTCGCTGCAAGTCCTCGCCTTCCGCCGGAGGCGGGGCTGCGGGCTTTCCGCTGCTATCCCGGGCGCAGAGACATCAACAGGCAGATTAACAAAGGGAAAAACCTGATTTACAAGGAAAGACCCGTGAGATCTTCGGAGGCATCATTGGTTTCTTTTAAACCAGTCCCACACCGCCATTCTCTAAATGGCACATCGCTTTAATCTGAATTTTATTCATTTCTTGCACATTGAAAAAAGTCCGGGGTCTTGAGGTTCAGTTCGGAAACATCCGAAAGAATGCCGGAACTGTCTTCTGATTTTTTTGCCTTACCGATTAAATATGAGCACATCGAAAACCAAAAACATGAAATTCAGCACCCTGCTCCTTTATATTGGATTAATCCTGACCGGCAGCAAAACCCTCGCACAAAATGAATCGCAGCCTTGTGCCACAGAAGAGCCGCATTTTCTTTGGGAAGAGGCCTTTCAAAAGTTGATTCACGAACGGCTTGCCTCCGGAGAGGAGACCAAAAAAATTTCAAACCAATATGTGATTCCGGTGGTCTTTCACATTGTACATGGCGGACAGTCCGTTGGAACATATCCCAATCTTTCGCCGGGTCAGATTCAGTCGCAGCTCACCATTTTGAATCAGGATTTTTCGGGCAATTCCTACAATGCGTCCGATTATCCTGCCAACGCTTTTGTAAACTGGGCCGCAAGCCAAAACATTCCTTCGGCAAATCTGGACCCGAACGGGAGAATAAAAATAGCCGATTTCAACATTCAGTTTTGCCCTGCAACCCGCGACACCAACGGCAATCCGATGAGCGAACCGGGCATTGACCGGATCAATTACATGGCCAAAGGATGGCCCGACCCCACCCAATTTGCCACGCAAACCACCATGAAAACCTATCTGGACAATGTGGTGAAACCGCAGTCTGTCTGGAATGTGACCAAATACCTCAACATCTGGATAACCGACAAAAGTACAGCACTCTCCTATGCCGGGGTATCCTCGGTACCGCCACTGAGCGGCCTATCAGACATTCCCAATTCGGCCACAGCCACCACCGATGGCATATGGTGTTTCAGCAAAGCCATTGGCTCTTTTGCCCTGTTCCCTTCCGGATCCTACATTTCGCAGTTTATCGATGGCAGAACCCTGACCCATGAAACAGGGCATTATTTGGGTTTACGGCACATTTGGGGCGATGCCGCCTGCGGAAATGATTTTTGTGCAGATACTCCTCCGGCTGCTGATCAAAATACCGGAACACCCGCCTATCCCCACAATGCAGGTTCCTGTACATCGCCCTCCCTCAATATCGACGGCGAAATGTTTATGAACTTCATGGACTACACCCGCGGGCCATCCAAATATATGTTTACCACCGACCAAAAGACCAGGGCACAAACCGCTATGCTCAACAGCCCGTTCAGAAACCAGTTGGGAACGCATGACCTTTGCGATGCCGTTACGGCCATCCGGGAAGTACAATCGGGAGAAAACATCCGCCTGTTTCCCAATCCGGCTGCAGGCATCCTGCGTATTTCAGCAGGTACCCAAACCATCAGGAGAGTGCAAATCCTCAACCAAACGGGCCAGATTGTGGCAGAGTCAAGAGCTTCGGAGGTTTCTGTGGATAAGTTTTGCACCGGTATTTATTTGGTAAATGTCCAAACAGAGAAGGGCATATTTAGTCTGAAATTCAGTAAGTTGTAAAGAAACGATAAGAGAGCCGGGATATAGAAGCCTTATCCTTAATCAGATTTCAGACGATTTTGCGGATGGTCCCTGCCTCTGGTCTGATGGGTTAAAAATCCGGCCTTGGGTTTAGAAAAAAGCAACTTTTTACAAGCACTTGCAACTGGCTTACAGATTTCTTTGCAGGTCATGAAATTGCATTTTTTATTGCTGACAATTGCCCTGCTGGTGGCCGCATCCGTATCCGCCCAATTTACCTGGAGCAACCTTGCGGGAGCACCAAACAACGGGGCCAAGCAGGATGGTATTTTTTTTCTAAACAAAGATACCGGCTGGGCGGTAAACGGTTCCGGGCGGATTTTCAAAACCCTCAACGGCGGTAGCTCCTGGATACAGCAGCGAAACAGCCCCGGAACCTATTTCCGTGCCGTAGCCTTTATTAATGCTCAGATTGGCTTCGCCGGCAATGTGGGTCCGGATTATTTTCCCAATGTGACCGATCCCAATCCCCTGTACCGCAGCGTGGATGGCGGCAACAGCTGGGTAGATGTCACCGCTTCCATCAGCGGACCGGTACCGGTGGGAATCTGCGGCATTCAGGCAGTGAACGACAGCGTGGTATATGCCGCCGGACGGGTTGGTGGTCCGCCCATCCTCATCAAAAGCAGCAATGCCGGTGAAACCTGGCAGGGCAGCGACCTTTCAGACTACTGCCAGATGATTCTGGATGTGTGGTTTGTTTCGCCGGACACCGGTTTTGTGTTTGCCGGCACCAACCTCAATGTGGCGGCATCCTCCGCCCGCATCCTCCGCACTACCGACGGAGGCAATTCCTGGGAACCGGTATATACCTCTGCCCGAAATTCCGAAATCATGTGGAAGGCCTGGTTTCCTTCCCGAAAGATTGGTTATGCCAGCATTCAGAGCTACAGCAGCACCAGCACCCAACGATACATCGCCAAAACCAGCAACGGCGGCGAAAGCTGGACCGAACTTCCCCTCGTGAATTCCGGCATCCGGGAATTCGGCATTGGTTTCATCAACGATTCCGTCGGCTGGGTTGGAGGCGAAAATACCGGTTATCAAACCCTCAACGGCGGCCAGACCTGGACCAGCAAAAACATCGGGCAGTATGCCAACAAATTCAGCATCGTAAAAAACAACGATGGCAGCCAGACAGCCTGGGCCATTGGTCTGCGTATCTTTAAAATGAGCACCTCCACTCCTACCGCCATAGCAACTTTTTCCGGCGAAAAACCCGCACAGGCCCTGGTTTATCCCAATCCCGCCGCAGCCGGAAGTTACATCACCTTTTCCCTTGAAAAACTTCCGGGCAAAATGGTGAAGGCCGAGCTGATTTCATCTGACGGTAAATTCAAAAGCGATTTATTCTCAGGTTTTTATCCCGGCACACGGGAATCTCCCTTTCTTTTCCCGCTTCCTGTGATTGCTGCCGGAAAATACCATGTCCGCTTTACCGATGAAAAAGGAAAGCAGCATCAACAGGAACTGATCATCACCCGATAAAGCAAATCAACATCTCATGAAATTTACCCTCAAATTCTTACCCGGTTTTCTTCTCTGGAGCTTTATGCTCTCTGCCCTTCAGGCCCAGGAAACCCTGAAACGCAAACCCTGGTTCGGGGCACGGTATACCTACACAGATGAAAGCAAAAAAACCGGCTGCCTGGTTACGGAAATCGGCGGCGGTACCAGTCAGGCATTGAAATTACAGAAAGGCGATATCATCACCCACCTGGGCAAAACGGCCATCAATGCCTGGACCGAGCTTCCCCCTTTATTCAAGGCCTATGCACTGAATGAGGAGATGGAGCTGAGCATCATCCGGAATCAGAAAAAAATAAAACTGAAGGCCCGGGTAGTGGGCCGGCCCTTCGAAACCGACGACAATGCCGATGTGCTGTACGAGCAGGCTGCATTCCGTGGCGGTCAGCTCCGGGTAATCATCAACAAGCCCGGAGCAGAAGGCAAACTGCCGGGCATGCTGTTCATTCCCGGATACACCTGCAGCAGCATCGATAACCTCCCCGCCGATAATCCCTACAAGCGCATTGTAGATGCCTATGTGGATGCCGGTTTTGTGACCCTGCGCATCGAAAAAAGCGGCCTCGGCGATAGTAAAAATACCCCTCCCTGCGAAAGCTGCGACCTGAAGGATGAGGTGGAGAACTTTGAAGTCGGATTGAAAAAGCTCAAAAGCCTTCCCTATGTGGATACATCAAAAATCATCATTGTGGGCCATTCCATGGGCGGCATTGTAGCCCCCGCCATCAGCGCCAGGCACCGGGTTGCGGGGGTGGTGGTATACGGCACAACGGCCAAATCATGGTTTGAGTATCAGCTGGAAATGCACCGGCTGCAGAATGCCCTGGGCGGCATGAATCCCATTGAAGTGGAAAAGTCGGTGCTGGACCAATACGACATCAACTACCGCTACTATGTGAAAAAGGAAAAGCTGCAGGACATGGCGAAAGATCCCCGAACCGATACCCTCCTGCGGCAGACCTGGGTCTGGGACGGAGGCAATAAAATCTTTGACCGCAATGCCGAATACTGGCGGCAGGTGCAGGATTACCCGCATCTGGAGAACTGGAAAAATACCAGCGCCAAAGTGCTGGTCCAGTTCGGTGAGTCGGACTTCCAGGCTTTCTCCCGCGCTGATCATCAGCAGATTGTGAATACGGTAAACCACTTTCACCCCGGCAATGCCACGCTGATGACCTATCCGCTCACGGATCACTTTTTTGCCAAATCCGGCAGCATGCAGGAGGCTTACGACAAATTTGCAGCAGGCAAATACCAGCAGCTGTTCGAGGAGTACAATACCGAAGTCGGCCTGTCGGCGGTGCGCTGGAGCAGGGAAGTAATTAGCGGAACTGCCCAAATGCCGGCAACGGAAAAAGGTTGGCGCAAGCTCAACACGGCATTCTATCCGGGAAAGCAGGACGACATCTGCTTCATCAATGAAAAAGAAGGCTGGTATGTAAACGGTTACGGCAATATTTTCCATACCCGCGACGGCGGCCTCAGCTGGGAAAAACAGCTGGAGAAAAAAGGAAGCTTTTTCCGCTGCATCGCCTTCCTCGATTCCATGCGGGGCTTTGTGGGAACCGTAGGCACGGATTACTTTCCTGATGTGAGCGATACCATTCCGCTTTACGGTACAGCCGATGGCGGCAAGACCTGGAAGCCGGTTTCTTACAAAGGTCCCTATGTAAAAGGTCTTTGTGCCATTGATGTGGTGAAGGAGCAATTCATCAACCACGGAAAAACCGACTACCGCTACCACCTCTATGCCGTGGGCCGCGTGGGTTCGCCGGCCAATCTGATGGTATCCCACGATGGGGGCAAAACCTGGACATCCGAAAGCATGATGAAGGATTGCAGCATGCTCTTCGACATCAAAATGCTGAATACCAGCACGGGCTTTGCCTGTGCCTCCAGCGATGCCGATGTGGAAAAATCCAATGCCCTGATTTTAAAAACGACGGATGGCGGTAAATCTTGGAAGAAAGTGTATCAATCCAATCGTCCATTTGAAACTACCTGGAAGGCATCTTTCCCCACGGATAAATCCGGCTATGTCACCATACAATCCTACAATCCGGATCCGGCGGTGAAGCAGCAGCGGATAGCCAAAACCACCGACGGCGGCGAAACCTGGCAGGAAATCAACCTCGTGGAAGATGCGGGTGCCCGGGAATTCGGCATCGGTTTTATTGATGAAAACCACGGCTTTGCGGG
>CANHCT010000038.1 GCA_947459175.1 Hymenobacteraceae bacterium | reverse complement strand
GGGCTGATGGTGTTGATGCATAGCAAGTTGAAAAAAAACATAGCTGAGAACGCAAGAATTCAATTCAATGATTGAAAAAAAACATCCGGAGCACCGGCCCGGCAAAACGGTCAACGTTTTTTAGGCATGGACAACTTTGAAACCTGAAACTTTGAAACCTGAAACCTGAAACCTGAAACTCATTTCGCCCAACCTGCAACCTGAAACTCAATTGGCCCAACCTGAAACTTTGCAACCTGAACCATGAAACTCAATTCCCCCAACCTGAAACTTTGCAACCTGCAACCTGAAACTCAATTCCCCCAACCTGAAACCTGAAACTCAATTCCCCCAACCTGAAACTTTGAAACCTGAAACCTGAAACTCAATTGGCCCAACCTGAAACTTTAAAACCCACCCGGGTGGCTTACCGCGTTACCGCCATGAGCAAATCCGATTGGGTAATGATGTGCACCTGATTCAGATCATCCCGAACGAGAAGGGCCTTGTTTTCTTTGTCAATCAGAGAAGAAAGCACATCAATGGTATTGTCCATGCCCACAAACTTGAAGGCTTGTTCCATTACATCCTTCACCGGCTTGTCCTTGATTTCGGGGCTTTCGATGAGTTTGGCCAGGATGGTGTTGTCGCTGAGGCTGCCCACAAAGGCATCGCCCTCTTTCACCGGTATCTGGGAAATTCCGGCCTGGTTCAGTACCTTAACGGCCTCACCCACAGAGGCTCCCGCATCTATGGTCACCAGTTTGTCTTTTCCGCTTTTGCTGTTGATGATGTCCTTGGCTGTGGCAAACTTCCGGCTCTCAAGAAAACCGTGGTCCTTCATCCAATTGTCGTTGTAGATTTTGTTCAGGTACCGGGTGCCGTGGTCGGGCAAAATCACCACCAGCACATCGCCCTCCTTCAGATTTTTGGCTGCATATTCCATGGCGCCGAAGGTGGCAGCACCGCAGCTCCAGCCCACAAAGAGCCCTTCTTCTTTGGCCAGCCTGCGGGTCATAATGGCAGCATCTTTATCGGTCACTTTGATGAACTCATCTATCAAATCGAAGTCTACATTTTTGGGCAAAATGTCTTCCCCAATGCCCTCGGTAAGGTAGGGATAGATTTCATTTTCATCAAAAATCCCCGTCTCCTTGTACTTTTTAAACACCGAACCATAGGTGTCCACCCCGATTACCCGGATGGCGGGATTTTTTTCTTTCAGGTATTTGGAGATGCCGCAAATGGTGCCTCCCGTTCCTACTCCGGCCACCACATGGGTTACTTTTCCTTCTGTTTGCTCCCAGATTTCAGGTCCGGTGGTGGCATAATGGGCAGCGGTATTGCTCAGGTTGTCGTATTGGTTGGGGTAAAATGAATTCGGAGTTTCGGAGGTCAGCCTTCTGGAAACAGAATAGTAAGACCTTGGATCTGAGGGATCTACATTGGTGGGGCACACCACTACTTCGGCACCCATAGCCCGCAGGATGTCTATCTTTTCTTTCGACTGCTTGTCTGATACCGTAAAAATGCACTTGTAGCCCTTGATTACCGCTGCAATGGCAAGGCCCATTCCGGTATTGCCCGATGTGCCTTCGATGATGGTGCCACCGGGTTTCAGCCGGCCGTCTTTTTCAGCATCTTCCACCATACGGATGGCCATCCGGTCTTTCACCGAGTTGCCGGGGTTAAGGTATTCTACTTTTGCGGCGATGGTTCCTTTCAGGCCTTTGCTCACAGAACGGAGCTTCACCAGCGGCGTGTTGCCAATGCATTCGATGATCGAATCGTGGATTTTCATGTGCAGTTGTGTAATAACAGAAGCGGACAAATATGAAGGTTTATTTCCGAAATGCCCCTCAGAAAATGCCAAATGAAACTTGGTTTTTTTTATTTCAAAATGGCGGAAAGGCTGCTTTAGGATTGTTTTTCAATCTCTTATTTTTAAAAAAGCAGAAAAGTAAAAAGAAAATTGGCTTTGCCTGTTTTTTGAAGGCTGCAGATTTATCCTCCTTTATTTCTCAGGCTATGGTTGGGTCCCAATCCGGAATGCCGGACCTCAGGCTTGTGTAAGCTGCACCACCAAATCAAATTCAAGGGGTGTCACCGGCAGCACCGATAGGCGGCTGTTTTTCACCAGGGCCATGTCTTTCAGCACCGGGTGGGCTTTGAGTTGAGCGAGGGTCAGGGTTTTGGGAAAAATTTCCACAAACTCCACATCCACCACCACCCAGGCGGGATCTTCGGTGGTCGGGTCGGGATAAGCCTCCCGGATTACCCTGGCCATGCCCACAATTTCCTTGCCTTCGTTGCTGTGGTAGTAGAGGCACAAATCGCCTGTTTTCATGGCCTGCAGGTTGTTTCGGGCCTGATAGTTGCGAACCCCATCCCAAAAGGTATGGCCATCGGTTTGGAATTTTTGGATGGAATATTTTTCGGGTTCCGATTTGAGTAACCAGTATTTCATGAGGAATAAGAAAGATGGGGCAATTTTACATGATCGGGAACTTTTATCCGCACCGGCCCGAGCGCAAAGGCCTGGCAGGCGAGGCGGTATCCTTCGGGAAGTCGGCCTGCTGTCCTGTATTTTGCCTCTGCTTCCGAGAGGGGGCTCAGATTTTCGCCACCCTCCAAAACTTCAAATGCGCAGGTGGTACAACGCCCTTTTTGGCCGCAGGATTGCATCCAATCGACCCCCGCTTGCCCAATATGAAAAATTATGGACTTTTGTGCGTCAAAAATCGCAATTTCTTGGCGGTTTAAGTTTTCGATTACTACTTTTACCTTTTCCAATTTTCAGACTTTTTTCTGATGAACTATATTGTAAATCAGCAGAATATACAAAAATACGCAGAACGGCTCACCAACGACCTTTGCAGGCAGTTCTTCATCAACAAGGCTTTTATTTCGGGGCCCGAGATTTTGCAATTCAATTCCGAAAACCAGTTAAACCTGTTGATTGTTAAAAATATTTTCCTCAATTGGCAAAAGGAAAGCCTGAAACTGAAAAATCCTTTCTTCGATTATGAAAATGAAGAGGTAAAGCAGGCCCTGAAAAATTTTATGAACATCCTGTCGAGGCACATCAAAGTGTACCGCTACGATTTTGAACCGATTGTAAAAAAATCGGTGGCAGAGATGATCATGCTGGCAGCAGCGCCACAGGATTTTTTTACCCGTGAAATCGAAGGTCTCGCCAGTCCGAAGGTACAGCTATCATTGCTGAAAGATTTTTGTAAATACATCAAAATTAACAAGTTTGTGGTAGAGCAGGTGATTTCAGAAATTGAAACAGCCGGCTACTCCGAATATTTCGGCGGCGAAACCATCCGCCACATGCTCAAAGCCATCAATGAAAATCCCGATAAGATGGCGGTTCCTGAAATGGCCCTGAGCGGCTTGCTGGAGCAGTTGCAGGGTGAGATTACCGATTTTGTTTCTGTTCCCAAGCCAATGGTTACCCGGCCTGCTTTTATTGACGAAAAGCCGGAATCCAATATGCTGAAATCCAATACAGTATGGGATGCACCTGCTCAGGCCGAAACAAAGGCTGAAGAAAATGAACCGGAAAATAAACATGATGCCGCTCCTCCTTTCGAATCGCCATTTGAAGGAACCGGGCAATCTGGTCCCGGAAACCCCATATTCATGGATGATGAGCTTGAAGAGCCTGAAGCAGAGGCAGATCCGGAATTTGAGGCAGAGGAAATCAGCAGCGAAATTGCTGATGATTATACTCCGGCAGCGGAGGCAGAAGAAAATGAGACCATTGCCAGAAAGAGTTTGTTTACCCCCGACGAAGACATAGACAGCCCTGTGGCTGACATAGAAATATCCGGCGCAGCAGCCGTTTCCTTGGACCCCGTCAATCTGAATGATGCCCTGAAAATGAGCGAAGAGCGGCCAACGCTCGCCCAAACCCTGCAGGCCAGGTCTGTGGCTGCTCCCTTCAAAACCCTGGTGCCTATGCACTACCGGTTTACCTTTATCAACGCACTTTTTGCAGGCAATCAGCAGGCCTGGGCCGAGGCGGTTGAGAAAATTGACCAAACTGAAAGTCCCGAAGAGGCCATCGCCATTTTGAAATCTGAGTATGGCGAAAAGTACAACTGGGACAAGGAAGAAGACAATCTGGCCATTTTGTACAGTTACATCGAGCGAAAATTCTGATAATCAGATTTTTCCACCCCCTTATTTTTTGCAAGTGAAAGATTTTAAAAATATTGTTTCCCACGCCAAGGAATACGGCTTTGTATTCCCCAGTTCTGAGATTTACGACGGTCTTCAGGCGGTGTACGACTACGGTCAGAACGGCACCGAATTGAAAAACAACCTCAAACAGGTTTGGTGGAAGGCCATGACCCAATTGCAGGACAACATTGCCGGCATCGATTCGGCCATTTTCATGCACCCCACCGTGTGGAAAGCCTCGGGCCACATCGACTCGTTCAACGATCCCATGATTGACAACAAGGACAGCAAAAAGCGCTATCGGGCCGACACCCTGATAGAAGACCGGGCTGCCGAACTCATGGACAAAGGCGAAAAAGAAAAAGCCGATTACCTGCTTTCGGAAATGAACCGCCTGCTGGGAGAAAATGACCTGGAAGGAGTTTATCAACTAATTGTAAAAGAGAAGATTACCTGCCCCGTATCCGGCACAGCCAACTGGACAGAAGTGCGGCAGTTCAATCTGATGTTCAGCACCCGGGTGGGCTCGGTGGCCGACGAATCGTCTGTGCTGTATCTGCGGCCCGAAACGGCCCAGGGAATTTTTGTGAATTTTCTGAATGTGCAGAAAACCGGCCGGATGAAAATTCCCTTCGGCATTGCCCAAATAGGAAAGGCATTCCGAAATGAGATTGTAGCCCGTCAGTTCACCTTCCGCATGCGGGAGTTCGAGCAGATGGAAATGCAGTTCTTTGTAAGGCCCGGCACCGAAATGGACTGGTACCGGCATTGGAAAGAAACGCGGATGAAATTCCACAAAGCCCTGGGCCTGCATCCCGACCACCTGCAATTCCATGAACACGAAAAATTGGCCCACTATGCCAATGCAGCGGTAGACATCGAATACCGCTTTCCTTTTGGTTTTAAGGAAATGGAGGGCATTCACTCCCGCACCGATTTCGACTTAAAAAGCCACCAGGAATATTCGAAAAAGAAGCAGCAGTATTTCGATAACGATCTGGATGCCAATGGAAAGCCATTCGGTAACTACATTCCCTATGTGGTAGAAACCTCAGTAGGTGCAGACCGTCTTTTTCTCGCTACCCTGTGCGAAGCCTACACCACCGAAACGGTGCAGGAGGGTGATCAGACAAAGGAAAGAACCTTTCTCAATCTGCATCCAGCACTTGCACCCACCAAGGTGGCCGTTTGTCCGATTGTGAAAAAAGATGGTCTCTCCGAAATCGGAACGCAGATTTACAGGGAACTGAAGACCGAATTTATGGCCGGCTATGATGAAAAAGATTCCATCGGAAAGCGCTATACCCGGCAGGACCTGATCGGTACGCCTTACTGCGTAGCCATTGATTATCAGACAAAAGAAGACGAAACTGTAACCGTGCGCCACCGCAATTCTACAGAGCAGGAAAGGGTGAGCATACCGCAGTTGAAAGAAATGCTGAGGAAAAACACCGGAATGTCGACTTTGCTGGAATTGATGTAAAAAATGGATTGGCAACTGGCAACGGCATTGGGAATGGGGGCAATGGCCCTGATTTTTGTGTTGCGCAAAATGCTGCGGCCATGGAAATCTTCGGCCGGTGTGAAATCCTGCGGCGGTACCTGCGATTGTAAATAGCCCGCCGATTCAAGGCCTATTTCGGACAAGTCATGCCCGCCCTGCGGCATCTGTGCAACGCATCAATTCTGTTTCTCACCAGACATTTGCCCGTATTGGGAAACATCGACCAGTTGGAATTTCCAAGGTTTATTTGCGTTTCGGGCCGGATGTGGTAGCCCTCGTAAATTTGTCTTCGGTCGGCCCCGAATGAATCTCCCTCAGCTGAAAAAAACAAAATGCCATCCGGTCTGCTATCTTCAAAATTGTGGATAATCTGCCTGAAATACAGACCTTTTTGATAAAGAATACAGCCAATCGTCTCCGGGTAGATGGCCAGGGTCTTCCATTGCTTTGCCCTGCACACCGAGTCTGCCTTATGCCTTATGCTTTGTATTTCTTCCGGCTGCAGATAGGTTTTATTTTGCACAATATCTGACCGGGACACGGAAGGAAAAGGACCGGCCAGCGGCAGATGCAGGGTTTGGCTTCCCAGCAGCAAAAGAATCAGGCATGAAAACAGCATCGGTTTTTTCATCCGCAGTCCGACGGGGCGGGAGGCAAGCAGAACCAGGTAATCCCAAAGGCAAACCGAAATGAGCAGCATGGCCAGAGAGGTGTAGATGCCGTAGGTATCGCCGCGACCGTAAATCCGAATCAGAAAAAGCCAGACAGCCAGGCCGGTGAGCAGAAGATTGGGCCTGTTGTTCAGTCGGATAAATTGAAAAGCCAGAAAGCCTGCCAGCAGAAAAAAACCCAGGCTCCGGGCCCTGAAGAGCAAAATCAGGCACTCACTTGCGGGTTTTCCTGCCATTTGAAATTGCCAGTCGCCAAGGATATGGGAAACATCGGGAGGAAAGCCAAGATAAAACACCGTCAAAACAGGTATCGCAACCAGGCCGGGAAGAAGCCAATCCCGATATCCTGAGGGATGATGGTCCCGGCCATTGAACAGCAGCCAGAAGGGTGCAAACGCCAAACCAATGGGATGAAGGATGCCTCCCAAAAAGATGCAGAACCAGGAAATCCGGTAATATTGATTGCGTGAGAAACAAATTGCCAGGCCCACAAAGGCCAATACCCAGGATTCCATCCGGGCCAGATTGCCGCATACCAGCCATGGCTTGGACAAAAGAAAAAGTCCTGTCAGAGCAATTTTCCATCCTGCATCTTTTTCCCTGATGAGGAAACCGCAGAGGGCAAAAAAAGCCACCGATACCCCGGCAAAGGAGAGGTGCCTCAATCCGATAAATTCGGGAGAAATCCACTTCAGAACGAGGCCTGCCAAAAAGGGATAGCCAAAAGGCATCCAGTACAGGGTTCGGCCGGAGTGCAGTTCGGGCGCGAAAAAGCTGCTGTTTTCGGCCCATGATTTGGCGGCATAAAAAAAATAAGACTCATCACCGAAGGGCTGGGGAAAATACAGACCTGCTCCGAGATGCAGCAAAAGTGCAGCAAACCAACATCCGGAGATTCCGATAACAAGGAAGGAAAAAGGCTTGATTTTGCGGGTCATTCTGGCCTGAAGAGCATCAATTTATTCTATTGATTTTCAGCCGGATGTACACGGTTGTTTACAAAGTTTTTTGCCAGCGCCATGCATCCTCCAGCGCCTGTTCCAGACTTCTTTCGGTTTTCCATCCGAGCATGGTTCCGGATTTTTCGGTCGAAGCAAAAATTTGGGTAACATCTCCTGCCCGGCGGGGTGAAAACTCATATTTCAGCGGCATGCCTGTCACCTTTTCAAATGCATTCACCACTTCCAAAACCGATTTTCCCGAACCGGTTCCCAGATTGACCCAATCGTACAATGCCTCATCGTTGTTTTTCAGCAGGAATTGCAGGGCATTTACATGCGCTATGGCGAGGTCCACCACATGTATATAATCGCGGATGCAGGTACCATCGGGTGTGGGGTAGTCATTACCGAACACGGAGAGTTTTTCCCGCAACCCGGCGGCAGTTTGTACCACGAAAGGAACCAGATTGCCCGGAGTTCCCTTGGGAAGTTCCCCGATTCGTGCCGATGGATGTGCCCCGATGGGATTGAAATAACGGAGGCTTAAAGCCTTGATTTTCATTCCGGAAGCCACTGCATCCCGAAGGATTTCCTCACAAATTTGCTTGGTATTGCCATACGGCGACTCGGCTTCTTTTACCGGTGCATCTTCGGCCACGGGCAGGCTGTCGGGTTGTCCGTACACGGTGCATGAGGATGAAAAAACGAGGTTTTTAATTTGGAAAGCCTGCATGGCTTCCATCAGGGTGAGCAGGGATCCGATGTTGTTGCGATAATACTTCAGCGGATTTTGCACCGACTCGCCCACGGCTTTGTTGGCCGCAAAGTGGATGATGCCGCCAATACTTTTTTCCAAATTGAAGATTTTGCGAAAGGCTTCTCTGTCGTTGCAGTCCTCCTGATAAAACTTGGGTCTGAATCCCAGAATCGACTCCAGGCCGTCCAGCACCGAAAGTTCTGAATTCTCGAGGTTATCCATGATCACGGGCTCGAATCCGGCGGCCGACAATTCTACTACCGTATGAGAACCAATAAAGCCTGTGCCGCCTGTTACCAGTATTTTCATTCCTGAATTATTGAATCATTATTTTCTGACTTACCGGCCTGCCATTGGTTTCCTGCCACCTCAAAAAGTACAAGCCGGGTTTATGTTGCAGTTGCAGAGGTTCCATAGCTGCTTGAAATTCTTTTTCGTCCAGCAGTTGGCCCAAGTGGTTGAATATCATGAGGTTCTGTACATTTTGCCGGTTTCGCATCAGTCCGTTGCCCGGATTGGGGAAGAAAGGGGAGGAAGGAGCGGAAATCTTTTCCTGTACACTCACCTTGATGGAAGATCCGAAAACCGGACGCATCATTATAGCAAAATCGTCTTTGTCCCAGATTCTCCAATCCGAACCGTCATCGTTGTAGTAGAAACTCAGTGGATTTGAACTGTTGATGTCGCAGCCCAGAAATACCTCATTGCCATCGTCGATTACAGGTTGCTGCCAGCCAATGAAAAAGTGCTTTCCTCCCTGCAAAATTCTTTGGTTCAGGGGTCTGATTCTCAAATCAAAATAATCAAACTGATTGAGAGAGTCCAAAGAAGGGGGCAAAATTACCGGCAGGCGGAAGATGGGTTTTTCGAAATTGGTCTCGGCATTGATGCTGTCGTACAGAATCAGCGTAAAGCCAATGGTCTGTGTAAAAGTAAGGGGAGTGCGGGGAAAATAGAGGGCGATATCGGTGATGGTATCGGTAGCAGGCAGGAAAAATCGAACTGCGGCTTTGGCCAGGTTGTTTCCGCCGCCCCGGGTGAGCTCGGCCGAACCATCATCTGCTGCCATTACAGTGGAAATATTGAATGTGGTTTCCAGAGAGTCATTGCCCTGATACAGATTGGTTTGGGGACTCTGGCCGCCGACAGAATAGTTATACCGAAGGGTGCAAAATTCTTTGGAATTGGCATTGGGAAGGCTGCCGGCAAGCTGGGATGTGGCAACCGACAATGCTTTTTTAGTGATGCCCCTGTCAAACGCCAGTTCAAGGCCTTGAAAATCAGACGATTCGTACAATACGCTGCTTCCTTCGGAGGTTTCCTTTTTTACACGAAAGGTTCCCACAATGGGCGTGGCAAAACTGGGGTTGAGGTTGCAGACCTCACTTTGGATATTTTCGGAGAAAAATGTCTGTAAATTATTGGATCTGATGTAATTGAATTGCTCCAGCGGAAGGGCACGGTATTGCTTCATCAGAGGAGAAGGGGGTTTGGAAATGGCCACATCCACCGCAAGAGAATCGGTGGCATTGTGCTCATTGTCCAGCCGTACATAGTCCAGATTCCAGAGGTCGAAATTGCCGGTGGGGTCTCCGAAGTTCATAAACCGAAACTGGAAACCATTGTAGCACATAGAATCCGGAACCGGAATGGCCTTGTAACGAAAGGGCGTTGCCCGGCCGGTGGTTTCGGTATTATTTAATTCCCAGACTTTTATCCATTTGTTGGTTTTGTCCTTGAACTCCACCACAAAAACATCACCGGGGTCGGGGAGCGTTTGGATGGCCGGGCCGCCCGCCTGCAGATAAAAGGACAGGTTTATACCCGATGCCTGAAGCCCCTCCAGATTAATCCCCACACTGGTGAGAGTATCGCAAAAGCGAACGGCATTGGACACGATGCTGTAGGGTCTTCCCCATTGGTTGAGCCCATCGAATGTGGCCACGCCTTTGGTGTGCGGATCTACTGCGAGGTTTTGGTTGATAAATACCCCCGAATTTTTTTCCCAAAAGCGGCTCAGGGGCCTGCCCGGGTCTATCATCAGCTGCAGAAGGCGGCCCCTTTCGGTGCCCATCCAGCCGCGGAATTCATTTACCATATCCAGACAAAGGATATTTTCCTTAAGATTGGATGGCACCCGGACCCAGTTGATGCCCTGATTGCGGGTGTACAGGATGGTTCCGTTGTTGCCTACTGCCCAACCGATTCTCAGGTTCTCGGGGTTGAAATCTATGTCGTTCAAAGCATTCAGGTCTGCGGAGAAGCCCCTGCGCCATATGCCTCCGAGCCATGTGTACACAATGCCCGAATCGCCTGCCGCCACCCCGAAGGAGGCATTGATGATCTTGATTTTGCGAAAGTTCTTGAATCTGGACTCCGGGAATTCCCATATCGTCCAGGTATTTCCGTCGTTGGTGCTCAGGGCTACTTTTCCCGAATCGCCTGCGGCCAACCACTGACTGCCTGAAATCCAGGCCACCGAGCGGAAGTTGATTTTGATATTGCTTTTGGAAAGTGAATCCCAGGTGCTGCCTCCGTTGGTGGTGCGGAAGAGCAGACCTTCAGAATCGGCTACCAAGCCAAAATCCATATTTTTGAAGTCCAGCGAAATGTAGGTGCTTCGTTTTTTTCTTGGTTTATTTGTTTCTGTCCAGGTCAGCCCGCCGTCCTGGGTCTTTCCAATCCAGTTGTTTCTTCCGCAGGCATAGCCATCGCTTTCAATCAGCGGAAAATCAGCCGAAAGGATAGAAATACCTTCCGTAAAAAATCGTTGGTTCCAGGTGGCTCCCGCATTTTCAGTTTGCACACCCAAGCCCGAATCGCCCAAAGCCCGGGCCAGAAAGCGGTCGCCGTTAATAAATTCCAGCCAGTGGAGCGCCCGTCCGAAATAATGGCGGCTGGAGGTCCATGCCACATCAGTTTGGGAAAAATCATCGAAAAGGCCGGGAGGGATGGTATCGGAGGCGGTAACTTTTTGCAGGTAATTGCCCTTCAGCGACTCGGTTTCATAATGCTGCATGTTATGAAACTGCACCGGATTGAACCGGAGATTTTCGGTTCTGATCTGAGCCTTTAAAGGAAAGGAAAGGATCAGCGCAAACAGAAAGGGAAGGAGATTTCGCAAGGCTCAGTTTTTTGGTTTATTCGGTTTCCTCAGCCTCTGGTTTTCCTGCTACCCAGAGGTCCACCATGTCGCCTTCCCGGATGCGGGTTCCGGGACCAGGCTTTTGGCGGATGATGGTATTGGCAGCGGCACCGGGTTTTTCTTCTGCAATCACCGTTCCTTTCTGCAGATTGGAGCCCTGCAATACCAGAATGGCCTCGTCCATAGGCATGCCTGAAAGGTCGGGAACATTCAGTTCTTTGGCACCCAGTCCGTCTCCGATTACCAGGTCTATCTTCGAACCTTTTGCAATGGGCTCGCCTTCCGCAATTTCCCTGCCTCTGAACATTTGCTTTAGTACTGCATTTTGTTGTAAATCAGGAATATAACTTATTTCTCCGGGGAGAAGACCAAAGCTTTCCAACTCCCGTCTGGCATTTTCAAAGGAGCGATTCAGCAGGGCGGGCATCTTTACCAGGGGAGGATTTTTGGAGTTGATGGACAAGTAAATTTTCCGGTTCTGCTTTACCTTGGAACCCGGAAGCGGGTATTGCTGAAACACCAGAAAGGGCTGTCCCCCTGCATGATAGGCACTGTCATCAATTTGAAAATCCAGATCTCTTTCGCTCAGAAATTCCTCCAATTGGTCTTTGTGCATGCCCATCAGATTGGGAACGGTTATCGTTTCGCCATGGTTGGTGATGTAGGGCAGGTACACATTAAAAAATCCGACTACCAGTATGGCTGCGGCAAGCAGGGCAATGATGGCATGGAGAAAAACATCCCGTCTGGTTTCGGCTCTAAAAAATGAAAACATGGATTCTTTCAGGGGTTCGGTTCCCGGACCTGAGGCCAGCCAAAGCGGGCCAGTTGTTCCAGAAACGATTGCAAAATTAGCGTTGCGCTCAATTTATCTGTATTTTCTTTTTTTTCACGGTCCTTTTTTTTCATCCCGCCCATCACCATGGCCTGCCGGGCCATCGAGGAGGTAAAACGCTCATCCATTTCGTAAATTGTAATGGAAGGAAATTTTTTTCGGATTGCCTCCATGGTCTGCAGGGCTTTGGGTGTGCCCTGGGTGGCTTCCGATTTCAGGTTCAGGGGAATTCCGATGACAAGGGCTCCCGGTTTTTTTTCTTGAATAATTTTTTCAAGATGAAGGATAATTTTTTGGGTGTCAACCGTTTCCATTGGAAAAGAAAAGATACACCCCTCATCTGAAATGGCCAGGCCGGTTCTCTTGGCACCGACATCCAGAGCTAATACCGGCCCTTTCAATTCAGGTAACGGGTTTGGTCTAGCCGCCAGCGCACTTCATTTTCCAGCCGGAGTGCTTTTGGCAGGAGCAACTGATTTTCGATGAGGGCATGTTGTTTGAGCTGATGTTCAAAATCCTGCAATTCGCGGTACAGGATAGTGGTAAACAAATCGGCATCGGCCGGCATGGAATAATTGCCGGTGAGTTCCCGTATGCCTGCCATTTCGTTGTCGTGGCCTTCATGGTGCATAGCAAAATGCTGAATGCCATGGGCTTTCATTCTGAAAAACAACTTGCCTGGATTGCCGATGCTGCGGGTGCTGTCGAGCAAAAACTGAATGTAATCAAACAAGGTATCTTTTTCCTCGTAGATGTGCCGGATAAAATCTTCTGCAAATATGGGAAACACCGTTTTCAGGTCAGCGGCAATCTCGGGATTATAAAACCGCGTTTCATCCATCTCAGAGATGGTTTGAAACAAGAAAGGCAGGTTTTGTTTGATAAACAGCTGATGGCTGTGGCGGAGGATAGAAACCAGGATTTCTATCGGATAATGAGACAATTGGCTCAGATCAAAGTCCTGACTTTTTCGCAACAGTTCAAAATGCCGGAACACTTTTTCCGCATCAATGCCTTTTTCCCGGCAAACCTGATCCAGCGTCTTGTCGGCATCCTGATAAAACAAAATGCCCAGTTTGTGCAGCATGCCGGCCATTTGGGTGTTTTCTTTTACCAGTGATCCTATTGAAGGAATGTTGTCCATATTGCCCTGCAATAAAACAGTTTGAAGCTTGATTTTTATGCATTCAATTTTTTTTCTTCCATTTTATTAAATTTAGCATCATTGCATTTTTACCAACACCGTGTTTTTTGCTGTTATCCTGCTTGGTTTTTTCGCTTATCTGTTCCTCAAATCTTTTATTGCGGGGCAAAAAACCACCCGGCCGGTCTTCAATTCCCATCGGGACCAGGCCAAATCCATTGCTTATGACCATATTTCGGAACAAATTCTGGAAGAAAATGTAGAGTTCTATTCCCGGCTTTCAGATGCAGAAAAGATTCAGTTTCGCAAAGACATGGCCTGGTTTCTGACCCACACCCGCATTACGGGTGTGGACCTTGATGTGGGCGAAAAGGAGCGGCACTTTGTGGCAGCCTCGGCCGTCATCCCGATATTCTATTTTCCGGAGTGGCACTATTACGATCTGCATGAGGTACTGCTCTATACCGGTCCTATTAATTTTGAATTTGAAACCGATGCCACCGACAGCCAGATTCTCGGAATGGTGGGAACGGGCAAAATGGAGGGTAAAATGGCCCTATCCATCACTGCTTTAAGCCATGGCTTCAGCAACAAAACCGACAAGCACAATACTGCCATTCATGAATTTGTACACCTGCTCGACAAGGCAGATGGCCGAATAGACGGTTTGCCCAAAGCCCTGATGACCCAGCCTTATGCCCTGCCATGGCTCCAACTGATCCGGCATAAGATGGAAAATGTGAAAACAGGGAACTCAGACATCGACGAATATGCAGGGCTTAATCTGGCTGAGTTTTTTGCCGTTTCCTGTGAATACTTTTTCGAGAGACCCGATTTGCTGAAAATCAAGCATCCCGAATTGTATCAGTATTTGGACAAAATGTTCAAGGGGCAGCTTCTTTGATTCCATGATTTTTTACTTTTACACCCCGGTGCTGCAATTGCCTGGAATTATTGTTGGTCTTCTATGGTCTTTTTTTTATCTTTTCTATTTTGGATATACGGTTTTTCGCTAAAGGAATCAGAGGGTATTACATTGAAAATAAAGAATGTACAGGGAAAAAAAGGAAAAATTCTTGTAGCCCTGTACCAATCGCCCGATGGCTTTCCCGGTGACGACAAAAAGAGTTTTAAGTCCTGGGTGCTGGAGCCGGGTGTGCAGTTTACCCTCCGCGATATCCCCCCGGGTAAATATGCCCTTTCTGTCCTCCACGATACCGACGGCAATTACCGCATGAGCTACAACATTTTAGGAATCCCGAAAGAAGGTTTCGGATTCAGCGGAGCGGAGCCATCCCTGCTTTCAAGGCCCGATTTCAAAAAATCGCAATTCGAGCACCGCCGGGAAGGTACTACGCTGGAAATCAGCCTGTATTACTGATTTTTTTGTACTCAGCTTCGGCGGCGTACTTTTGCACCCTTTCGCAGAATAGAATGTCCAGAAACAAACAAATGCGGTTTGCCGAGAGCAAACAAATGGAAAACATCATGGAACCGGGGAAGGCCCCGTATCTGGAAATGGCCGGCCGCTGGGGACCGGATTTTTTTAAAAATGAAGCCCCCATTGTGCTGGAACTCGCCTGCGGCAAGGGTGAATATACCTACGGACTGGCAAAAGCCTTCCCGCAGAAAAATTTTATCGGCATGGACATCAAGGGTTCCCGCATGTACATCGGTGCCAAAGCCTGCGAAAGGGAATGCCTGAAAAATGCCGCATTTCTCAGGGGCAAAATTCAAAACCTCCGCACCTTTTTTGGCTGGCGGGAGGTATCGGAGATTTGGATAACCTTTCCCGACCCACGGCTCCGCAACAAGGATGAAAAAAGAAGGCTTACCTTTTCCCGGTTTTTGAGCTTATACCAGCATGTGCTCAAAGAAGACGGCATCGTACACCTGAAGACCGACAGCCGTCCCCTTATGGATTACACCATCGAATCGGTGGAGGCTTACGGAGGAGAAGTGCTGGCGCTCACCCACGACTTGTATACATCTCCCTATAAATCAGAGCATTTTGGAATAAAAACCCATTATGAAACCCTGTTCAGCGAAAAGGGATTTTCTATCAACTATTGCCGGTTTAAGCTCCCGGTTTTGGCCGAACCCCTGGGTCCGCCGGATCCCATTTATATCGGAAACGGGGAGGTTCGGATATTTCCATAGCCGGGAAAGGCAAAGTTTTTCCCCGGCATCGGCTTCATACGGCCTCTGGAAGATGCAAAAGTTCATCCGTCCTTTTAATATCCCGCAGGCACCAAATTTGCATCAAAGAGCAGGTACCCATTGGCCTGGAAAAAAGGGCCAACAGGCAAATCCGAATACCAAAACGAATGAATACAACCCAAATATTCAGGCAAACGCGGAACAAGGCTTGAAGATTAATCCGCAGCAGGTATATACAAAATGCGATTATTGCGATAATGATTCGGATATTGAGTTAAATTTTGAAATAAAATTTTGAGAAAGTTTGATTTTTCAAAATATACTGTTTTCATTTACATCGTTAACAGAGGAGGATTTTGAAATAAGAATATCAGGCATTGGAGGTGTTCTTTTTTGAATGAATGTTTCTGCTGGCGCCAATCATCATTCATCATTAAAAATTAATTATTATGGAAAACATTGAGTGTTTATCAAGTCAAAGCTTGAATTGCTATCTTTTTGATAGTCAGGGTTTTACCCCCCCCCCCCCCATCTTCCGGCTTATTAAGCTGTGATACAGTTGTAAGGAAAAGATTCTCATTTTCTTTTTCATCCCGGCTCAGTTTTAATTCGATTTTATTGAGCATGATTATCAGCATTTTCTTCGGCAGCAAACTCTTTGCCCAGATTATCTACCCGCTTCCGCCCTATCTCGACCCGAGCAAGGGCGACCAGCAGGCAAGCGGAAATGTATACGGTACACGCAATACCGGTACGGACTTTTGGTCTTTTAATGAAAGAGAAGACCAGGGTGTGCAGGTGATGGTATGGGATGGAACCCCTTCGGTCTTTTCCTGGCATTTCAACCCGGATTTAAATACCAATTTGAAGGGAAATATTGAATTGACGAATCTGCCAATCCCCTATCTGCCCAATTGCGATCCGGATGTTGTGGTTGCCGAATTCGATCAGGATCCCAACAACGACAACCGGCCCGGGATTTTTGCGCTTGTGGTGGGATTGGCCATGGATAAAGAGAAAGAAAAAAGAACAAGGGTATTGGTGACCTCCTTTGTTTGGAGCAACGGCAAATTTATTTTGAATGAAAATGCTTGTAATAAAGGCCAATTCTGGCTCGGCAATGTCTGGGGACCAATCGGCAGGGTTAATGAGGGCGAATATGAGACTATGGGCAGAGATTGCCAAAGCCCGAATATTGATGTGAACTCTGCCGGACAGGTAGCCATAGCATGGACAGAAGTAGAGCAGAACCTGGTAAAGGTAAAAACTTTTTATCCTGTTCCTCCTTTTGTCGGGCCTACTCCTGTAGAGTCTGTTCTTTCCATTACCAAAGGAAATGTATATGCCGAATATGGTTATATAAACGGCACCCTGGACGGAATAAGGCAGGGAAAATGCATGGGCATCACCAATTGCGGGCCTGATGAATACACCGGCAATAAAAGAGATTATCGGGTTATGGAACACTATCCCATTGCCTTACCCGGAGAGTTAACCTCAAACGGAATCAATTACCTGTATTCATTTCCAACTGTGGATGTGGCCATTTCCGAAAGGGTAGAAGAAGGACCTGCCGAAACACAGACAGTTGCCAGTTTTACCTACATGAGATCGAAGACCGGCAATACCCATCAACCATCGGGCTCCCCGTGGCCGAATGAGGTAATGAGTGGTTTGTTTGTCAGGCAGGTATTGTTTAATACTTGCACAGATTTCGTTCCTAATCTTAGCTTGCAGCCTCCAATATGGAGAGAAGAGGTATTATTGAAAAGGAACCTTTCTGGCCCGCCCAGAATTGCTGCACCATCCTATAATATCAACGCTGAAAATATCACAGATTTCACTGTCGTTCAGGGAAATGCCGGGTTGAATTGCGACGACAGGGGTTATTTTTTTAATTCGGCTTTGATGGCCTGGAGCAGGGTAGGAAATGCGATTTTGAATGAAGGATCCTTGTTGCTGCGGCCCGATCCTATATCAAACGATCCCGAAGCTGCCAATTCTAATGATCAAACGAACATTACCCTTCGGGAAAATACGAATCCGGTTGTGGCCTATTGCAATCCCGGGTTTATAGAAAAGAACCATTTGGAAAATAAGGCTTCTTTTGTAGTGATATGGCAAAGCATGGATGAAACCGATGACGAGGTTACATCAAAAGGACGAAATATCCTGGGTGCTGTTTATTGGGCAGACCCCGGCTTGGTCAATCAGACCAATGCTGTTTTCCAATACCCATGCTCTGTGGGCGGGCTTGACAGGTATCTTTATTCTGTAATCAATTTTTCAGATGCGGGCAGGCAGGTTACACCTTCCGTTGCAGGCCGGTATGCAACGGGCCTGATGGCCTATGATTGGGACAGTTTTGTTGCGGGGCAGGGAAGAAACATGTACAAAAGGTCGGACCTTGGCCCCGGAATTTTTTCTGTTGGAAACAATTGCCCCGATTGTCAGTTCCGGGCCGCAGTTGACCCTCAGCCCCTGGAGGACATTTCAGCAGAACCCAATCCAGGCCGTGACAGGTTTACGATACGGGCGGTTCTGGATGAGGAGGAGCAGATTTTGGGCTACAGTATTTATGACCTGCAGGGCAAGCTGGTATTTGAGAGCAGGCAAAAGGTAAAGCAGGATTTTGTAGACTGGAAACCGGAAGGAGGCCTGAAGCCGGGCATATTTCAGGTAAAACTGTTGACCAGTAAACGAAGTTTGACCACCCGTTTGATAAAAGAATAAGAATAACCGATGGCCTTGTCTTCCATGCCGGGACAAGGCCATTAAAAACTAATTTTGCTATGAAATTTTTTCTGCTAATAAAAATGGTTTTTTGGGTTAATTTTTCATTTTCGCAAGTTACTCCAGGCAACCAAATTGATTCCTGCCATAAGGCAAAACTCCTGATTGCTCAGGCAAATCCAGGATTATCTTCTTTTTATTTTTCTTCGAATTTAACAAATAGGAAAGTTTTTTTGGAGGGTTGTCAAGATTCTTTAAGGGATAGAGCTGTTTGGTTTAAATTTATTACAGAAACCAACCCAAAGCTTTATAGATTAAAAATAGATGATATTCCAAACTCTTCTGTTCAAGTTTTCAAAGGAGAAAATTGTGATACACTAAATTTAGTGTTTTGTAAAAAAGGTTTCACCGAATATACGTATTACACTAATTTTTTAAATTTAGAACCTAATCGGGAATATAAAATTAAATTGTTTCGCCCGTTTCTTCCAGGTAACAATCCTGGTATTGCGGTACAATCCATTCCGTTTTCCAGGAAGATCAGCAGTAAGGTAACGGGAGGATTTTGGCATTTGGCGAGTACCTGGCAGGAGGGCCGGATACCGATAGACGGTGACAGTGTGTACATTACGCCTGGCAGCCGGGTATTGGTAAACGGCCAGTATTTTTCAGTCCGGCCTTCATATATGGCCTATCTTCAGGTAGGTAGCAATACAGCGGGGAGTTTACCTGCGAGCATATCAGCGCAGGGGGCCAGTTTTTTTGCCAATGTACGGGGCAATATTGAAGTAGGCACAGGCGACAGCCTGATAGCCCTTGCCAGTCAGGCAGGAGCCATAGGCCTTCAGACGGAGAAGGATTTGGTACTCAACGGGGTATTGGCAGCGGGCAATTTTCAATCCGATTTGTATTTCACGGGCCAGGGCAAGCAGAGGTTTTACGGCAGCGGCAAGATACTGGCGAAAATAAATCAGTTAACCATCAACAAACCCGGGGATACAGTACACTGCCAGTTTCCGGTTTGGGCCAATAAATTGTATCTGACCAAGGGGGTGTACAATGCCATTTCCCCGTTTTATCTGGCCAGCAATCGGCCACAGAATGGCGGAACCGATTCTGTAAAAGGCAGTATTTTTCGTGTTTTCGGGCGTATGACCCGCAAGCCGGTACTGGGCTCATATTTGCTTAACTCCGTTCTGCAGAGCTTTCCTTTTTTGGCCTATTTCAAACCGGAATCGGGCCCCAATGCGGAGCCCGATTCCAGCATCCATGTCGGTCAGGAGTTTATCATGGACAATCCCAATCAGCCATTGGATTTTGTAATTGCCAAAAAAAGCGGCAATTCACTGATAGCCAATCGCAATCTTCATGGCCTTGTCAATCCGATTCTCAATGTGGGCTCCACTCTGGTAATGCGGCAGCAGGATACCCTTCACTTGCATTTGCATCCCAATGAGTCTGCCATAGACGATACCATTCCCAATTACTGGGCGGCAACCGAAGATTCGCTTTCCGGGGTTACAGATGGCACGATTTATTTTGATTCTGCGTTTGTCATTTACAATTCATCCCTGGCTTGGTCTACCGCTCAAGCGATATTTACGAAAAACGGCAAACAGCGGGCTGTATTTTTTCAGGGGCGCTGGCCATCGTCCAACCGGAAGGCCAAAGGATTCAGGATGTATTTCAATCACATTGTGCAGGCTCCCGGGGGCAATGTGGTGGCGCCTCTCACGCAGGTAGGCGGCCGGAGCATCATGCGGATATCGGCCAATCAGCCGCTTCCGGCCAACAACCGGATAGCCTTTTGGGTATTTGCCCGGGATCAGATTCTTGGCAACCAGCGGGACATCCGCATAGCGCAGGCCCCCGGCCCGAATGGCCCCTGGAAGATGGTATCGGGTGCGCCGCCGGCCTTGAATTCAATGCCATACGGGATATATTCAAACTACGGCGTGGACCTTTCCAACGGGGAGTACTTTTGTGTAGGCACAGTGGCCAATGTTCGGGATGCTGCTGCGCTGAACATTGTACCGGCCCCGAGCTGGCAGATGGGTTGCGGTCAGGCCCTGAAAACCGGAGTTGTGATTCAGAACCTGGGAGTCAATCCGATAACGGAGGTGACCATACAGGCCACCCATCAGAATACCGGACAGAATGTATTGGGTTCATACGCCTTCAATCCTCCGCTTGCCCCGCTGGCGGCAGATACAGCCTGGATAGAAAACGGGCTTCAGCTGGATAATTTCGGGGTTGTAAATTTGAGGGGCAAAGTACTGTTGGCAGGAGACGGCAATGCATCGAACGATACGGTAAGCAAGTCATACGATCTGGGTTTGAAAAGCCTTCCGTATACGGAGTACTTCAGCAATCCGCAACCGTACTACAAAGGCGACAGTACAATGGCGAACATTTATATGGAGCCGGGATGGTGGATCAATACTGAGTATGTTTTTGGCAGCAGTTATCAGAGTTGGGATACCTGGAGCCGGTATTTGACAACCATTCGGGAATCGATGCTGGGCATACCGCTATTGGCGCACAGTCCGGCGATAGCCATGCCTGCGGGCAACTACCAGCTTCGCTATTCCTACCGCTGGAAGAAGCTGGTATCCGACCCTGTCCGCCCGGCTGTGTTGGATACCCTTCGGCTGAGTCTGGGCAGTCAGTGCGGTCAAAGCTATCGGAAGCTGGACGAGATCAACCGGGATGTACATCCGAATCCACCGCTGGGCACCTGGCTCAGGCGCACGGTTCAGTTTACAAAGGAAGACAATGATCCGGCGTATATACAGATTCAATTGAAGATGCCCTTTGGCATGCCAAACCTGGAAGTGTCTTTGGACAGCATACAGGTGATTCCAGTGAATTCGGTGCCGGAAGTGCATGGTTCGATGAGCGAGTTGACCGTGTATCCGAATCCGAGTTCATCGGGCTTCCGGGTAGTAGTTCCGGAACCGGGCGGCCGATTGCGGATGGTTGATGCCCTGGGCAGGGAAGCAAAGATAGATGGAGAAGACAAAGGAGGGAAAGTGCTGAGCGTGAGGAGCAGACCAGATATTCGCCCTGGCATTTATCACCTTCTATGGCGCAAGGGAAGCAAGCAGGCCCATGGCAGGATCATACTGGAATAACCGGAGTCAATAATAGGATAAGGGGCCGTCCGTAAAGGGCGGCCTTTTTTGTGTGTGCCCGGCATGGGTAATAGCTAGCCCAAGTTGCAGCTATCCATCCATAACCTACTGTCTGAAACCAGGTTGGATCTTTTCTTGGGGAGGGCTGTGCCCTACAGATTTTTGAGCACAAGTCATATTTCGGTAGCTTTCAACCTGCCGATAGTACCCATCGATGAGCCCGGTAAGGGGATTCTTCCGGCAGAAAGACTTGAAATACATAGGCCACAAATCACTGATAAACAAGCC
>CANHCT010000037.1 GCA_947459175.1 Hymenobacteraceae bacterium | reverse complement strand
GGATACCACCGGCAAAGAGCCCTTCAAAAAAATCAATCTGCTGGACAATGTGAACCTTTCTTCCTCCTACAATCTGGCAGCAGATTCGTTTCAGCTGGCCCCGGTTTCCATTTCGGCCCGGACTACCCTTTTCGAAAAACTCAACATCAACATGAGCGGAACCCTGGACCCTTATGCCTACCGGGCACCTGTGCCGGATGCCAATGGCAAAACCCTTGTGGCACAGCGCAAAACACCAACCTACGCCTGGAATGCCGGCAGGGGAATTGGTCAGATTTCGTCTTTCAACATTGCCCTCAGCACCAGTCTGAACCCGAGAGCCAGAGACAAAAAAGTGCTTCCCCGCAAAGCCGTCAACCCGCAAACCGAGCGGGAACTGGAATTTATCAACAACAACCCCGACCTGTATGTCGATTTCAATATTCCATGGAATCTGAGCATTGCCTACAATTTTACCTACAGCCGAACGGGATTTGAAAAGGCGGCTTTGGTGCAATCCATGACCTTTAGCGGCGACCTGAATCTGACTCCGAAATGGAAAGTAGGGTTCAACTCCGGATACGATTTCATCAACAAAACACTGGTCTATCCCAACATCAACATTTACCGCGACCTGCACTGCTGGGAAATGCGGTTCAATTGGGTTCCGACCGGAACGCGGGGATCCTATTCCATCGATATCAATGTAAAAGCCTCTGTGCTTCAAGATCTTAAACTGAGCCGGCGCAGAAGCTGGTTCGACCGTTAAATTCTTTAATTACCGAAATTCAACAAAATATGAATACACAGGACAAGCCTTACTTTGTGCATGAATCTTCTTATGTAGATGAAGGAGTGGAAATTGGCAAGGGCAGTAAAATATGGCATTTCTGCCACCTGATGGGGCCATCCAAACTGGGCGAAAACTGTAATCTGGGACAAAATGTGGTGGTCTCACCCGAGGTGCAGCTGGGCAACAGGGTGAAAGTGCAAAACAATGTTTCCATCTACACAGGTGTTACCTGCGAAGACGATGTTTTTCTGGGTCCAAGCATGGTATTTACCAATGTGTACAATCCCCGAAGTGCTGTGGTGCGAAAAAATGAATTCCGTAAAACGCTGGTAAAAAAAGGAGCGACAATCGGAGCCAATGCCACCATTGTGTGCGGTATCGAAATCGGGAAATATGCCTTTATCGGAGCGGGGGCGATGGTAAACAGGTCAGTTCCGGACTTCGGATTGGTGGTAGGCAACCCGGGCCGGCAGATTGGCTGGATGAGCAAAGCCGGAAAAAGGCTGCATTTTGACGAAGAAGGAAAGGCTGTTTGTCCTGAAGCCCTTGACCGCTATCGCTTTATCGAGGGAAAAGTGGTGTCTTTGGATGGATTGTAGACGCCCGGACAAAACTGAACGCCGGCCCGGCAATTACATCACTTTGGGCAGCCAGTATCGGGGGGATGTGTAGGGGCGAAGGCCGCTGTCGCACATTTTCAAAAGGGTATCTCCCACAATCTCAAAGGCCTGCACCTTTTTTTCCTGCAGGGAATCCAGAAACAGGATTCTTTCGCCGGCCCGGACAAACCAGCGTCCACGAGTACTGAAGGTGTAATCAAATATCGGTTCCTTGCCCAGGTAAACAATAGATTTTTTGTAGGTGGAATCAGATTTGAAATCGATTCGGGTGAGGATACCGGGGCAATCGGTGCAGGGCAGGGTATCCTGATAAGACCCCATCCAGACGGGTATTTCGCGAAAGACCATTTTTCCGGTTTGGGGAATTGATTCTGTGCCTTCCGGTTTTTTTTGTTCACCGCAAGCCCAAAAAACAACCACGAAAATACCCGTAAGGGCTATTCGGGGCAAATTCGGAAAATGCAGCAATGTCATATCATGATTTTCTAAACCGCAATATTTCCAGGATAATTTCCAAAACCAAAAAATTCAGCCGGTCGGATATACTAAGGCCTCTAAAGTGACTGATGATCAACCAATCTTTTGTACATGCCTCCCCGGGCCAGAAGGCTTTCATGGGTTCCGCTTTCTACAATTTCTCCTTTGTCCAAAACCAGAATTTTGTCGGCATTCTGAATGGTGCTGAGGCGATGGGCAATGACAATAGAAGTACGGCCCACCATCAGATTGGAAATGGCCTCCTGCACCAGTTTTTCAGATTCGGTGTCGAGAGCGGAGGTGGCCTCGTCAAGCAAAAGAATTTGCGGATCACGAAAAACAGCCCTTGCAATGGCAAGACGCTGCCGCTGACCGCCCGAAAGTTTCATACCCCTGTCGCCGATGCGGGTCTGATAGGCTTCCTCGGTTTTGATTATGAATTCATGGGCATTGGCTATCCGGGCCGCCCTTTCTACCATTTCCTGTGTGGCGTTTTCCTTGCCGAAGGCAATATTTTGGAAAATGGAATCGTTAAACAATATGGTATCCTGCCCCACCATGCCGAAAAGATGGCGCAAATCGCTGATTTTTAAATCTTTGATATCGAATCCATCTATCGATATGCAACCCGATTCCGCATCGTAAAAGCGAACCAGCAGATCCAGCAGGGTAGATTTTCCTCCGCCCGAGGGACCCACCAAAGCCAGTGTCCGGCCACGCTGCACAGAAAAACTGAGTTCATTCAGCACCCTGCGGTCACCATATGAAAAGGAAACCTTGTCGAAGCGAATCTCCTCCTGCAATTTTTCAATCCTTACAGGATTTTGCTTTTCTTCTATGATGATTTCGGTGTCCAGAATTTCGAAAATGCGGTTGCCTGCAGCCAGGCCCCGCTGAAGGTAGGAAATGGAATTGGCCATGGTTTTGGCCGGGCTCAGAATTTGGGAAAAAATAATGATGTAGGTGATAAACTGGGAAGCATTGAGGCCGGTATCGCCGGAAAGCACCAGATGACCGCCGTACAAAATGATTCCGATGGCCGACAAAACCCCCAGGATTTCGGAAGCCGGTGAAGCCATTTCCCTCTTGTTGAGCCAGTTTTTGAGGTAATTGCGGAACTCTGTGTTCAAGGCTTCAAACTTGTTTTGAACAAACTTTTCGGCATTAAAAATTTTGACTACCCGCAATCCCGAGAGCGTTTCTTCGGTCAGGGAGGTGATGCTGCCCAGCAGTTTCAGCCCGTCACCGCTTTTCAGTCTCCGGCTTATTGCATTGATTATCAAGCCAGAAAGGGGAAGATATATCAGGGTAAAAAGGGTAAGCGTCTTGGAAATGGAAAAAAGAAAAATGAAAAAACCGATGATGAGCAAGGGGTCACGAAACAGGCTTTCCAGCGACTGAAGAATGAAAAATTCAATTTCCTGCAGGTCGTTGCCAATCAGGTTGATGAGGTTTCCTTTCCGTTGGTTGTTGAGATAGGCAACCGGCAGCTCAGAGTATTTTCTAAAAATGTGGCTCCGCAGATTTTTCAGCAGGGTAACCCGCATTCGGGTGTTCACCCGCTGCGCCATGTATTTGAAGGTATTGGCCAGCAGGATAAAGCAAAAGATGATGGCGCAGATGAAATAAAGCGCAAACTCCATACCCCGGTTTTTAATCAGGCCGTACATATGGTAGTTGAACAGGCCCACCACATACTGAACATTGAGCTGAAAGGCCGGCTTTTCGAGATTTTGGGGAACCTCCACATTGCCGAAAAGGACATTCAGCAAAGGGATGAGCAGGGAAAAGTTAAATACCCCGAACACTACAGCAAGCAATGCCCAAAGCATATATTCAGGCAAAAATCTGCTGAAGGGCCTGGCGTAGCCGAGTATCCGCCGGAATGTTTTCATATTTGCTTACCGTCGGATGGTGGCGCCGAGTTCATTTTCCAGTCGCCGGATGATGCTTTCCATGGTTTTGTCGATTTGCTGATCGGTAAGGGTCTGATTTTCATCTTGCAACACAATGTTCATGGCATAGGCTTTTTTGCCAGCTTCTATTTTGTCGCCCATGTATACATCAAATACCGAAATGTGGCGAAGCAGATTTTTTGCGGTTCCCCTCACCAGTTTTTCTATCTGTTCAAAAGCAATCTGCCCGTCGATGACGGCCGAAAGATCCCGCCGAACCTCGGGAAACTTCACAATTTCTTTCACTTGAATGTCTTTTTTCACTGCCTTCAGCAAGGCTGACCAGTTCAGTTCGCCGGCCCAAACCTTGGCTTTTACTTCTTTTTTCCTGGCCAAATCGGCTTTCACGAGTCCAAATTCGCCCACATTTTGATTATTCAGGAGCAGGGTTTGCCCGAATGTGTAGGCCGAAGTGGTTTCGTTTCGAAACTGCACCTGCTGAACACCCATCCGCCGGAGAAGGTTAAGGATTGTTTTTTTCAGATGGAAAAAATCGCTGTCCTGGTCGGGACTCTCCCAGGAAGACTCCTTCGTTTTCCCGCTGATAAACAGGCCCAAATGGTAATTTTCTTTCGTCTTTTCTCCTGCTTTCCGGTACACCTTTCCCAGTTCGAAAAGCTGCAGGTTTTGCTGCTTTCGGTTGATGTTGTAGGCCAGCACTTCCAAACCCGAAAACAAGAGGGTCTGACGCATTACGCCCAGTTCTTCGCTGAGCGGATTGAGCAATGCTACATAGTCAGCATCTTGAATTTCAGCAATATCTGCCGTCAGGGTACGGTCGGTAAGCGAATTGGTGACCACCTCACAGAAGCCATTGTCGGCGAGCAGCTGGGCTGTCCTTACCCAAAGTTTTTCGCCTGCAGCACTGCCACGGGAGGAAATGAAATCTGAATGGAGATGCTCTTTTATTTTGATGTTATCAAGGCCGTAAACACGGAGTACCTCTTCGGCAATATCGGCTTCGCGGTCCACATCTACCCGATAGGCGGGTACAGATACTTCAAATTCTTCTTCAAAACCGGCATGCCCGTATTCCTCCACAGGGCGGGTTTGGATGTCCAGCAAATTCAGTATCTGGTACACCCGCTCCCCGGGAAGTTCTTCCCCGATGAGGCGGTTGAGGTTGCGCCACTTCACAATAAATTTCTTTTCGGATACCGGCTTGGGATACACATCGGCAGGAAGAAATGCAATGGTTCCTCCGGCCAGTTCGGCAATCAGTTTGGCTGCTCTTGCCAAGGCTTTTAGGGCCATTTCGGGATCGGCACCCCGCTCGAACCGAAAGCTGGAATCGGTTTTGATTCCATGGCGCTGAGATGTTTTTCTCACCGTAACCGGATGAAAATAAGCGCTTTCTAAAAAGATTTCCCCTGTATTTTCGGATACTCCCGAATCCAGGCCTCCCAAAACTCCGGCCAGGGCCAGGGGTTTTTCGGCATCGGCAATCACGAGGTCTTCTTCGTGCAGAATGCGTTCTGCTTTGTCGAGGGTGACCAGCTTTTCTCCGGCAGACGCCCTTCGCACCACGATTTTTGCGCCGGCGAGCTTAGCCGCATCAAAGGCATGAAGCGGATGGCCCAGTTCGTGCAGCACATAGTTGGTAATGTCTACCAGGTTGTTCACCGGATTCAGACCAATGGACTTCAGGGCCTCCTGCATCCAGTCGGGCGAAGGGGCAATCTTCACATTTTGGATGTAAAGCCCTGCATATCTGGGACAAAGCGCTTCTTCCTGAATTTCTACCGAAATGGGGGAACCGCTTTTGCCCTCTGTAAGCGGAAGGATTTCGGGAAAAATAACCGGCCGGTTGAAAAAGGCTTTCAGGTCCCGGGCTACCCCAAGGTGGCTGGCTGCATCCACCCGGTTGGGTGTGAGGCCAATTTCGTAGACGGGCGTAGCTTCCAGATTAAAATAGCGGGCAGCCGGTGTGCCATTGGGAAGGTCGGTATCGAGCACCATGATGCCGGCATGGCTTTTGCCCAGGCCGATTTCGTCCTCAGCGCAAATCATGCCCTCCGAAGCCTGACCCCTTATTTTGGCTTTCTTTATTTCAAATGGCTCTCCTTCTGCCGGATACAATGTGGCACCAACCAGGGCCACCACTACTTTTTGGCCGGCTGCCACATTGGGCGCACCGCACACAATCGGGAGCGGATTTTCCAGACCGGCATCCACGGTGGTAAGGCTAAGCTTATCTGCATCGGGATGTTTTTCGCAGGTGAGGACCTCTCCTATTACCAAACCCTCCAGATTTCCCTTTACTTTTTCAATTTCTTCGAGCGATTCCACCTCCAGTCCAAGGGCAGTCAGGGCCTCAGAGATGCGGGCGGGTGATTCGGGCAGATAGATTAACTTTTGAAGCCAGGAATGTGATATTTTCATGCTTTAATCCAGGTATCCGGCAAATAAGAAAACGAGATTTTATTGCCAAAAAGGGCTGCAAATTAAGAAGTTTAACAGGCAAAGTCAGTACAGGAAATACAATTAGCTCAGTCTAAGGCCGGAAAATACCCCCTTCGACCGGCCCGAAAACAGGCTGCCGGGCATTTCTTTTCAGAATTTACTGCCCCGATTGCCCTTAATTTGATAAAATTTTCCTTTTTTGGAATCGCAGTTGATACCGCATAAATCGAAAAAAAGTGCCGGAAGAAAGATTGGAAATCATCAAGCAAAACGGACAAAGGGAGGCCTTTTCGTTTCAAAAATTTAAAAATTCGCTTTCCCGAAGCGGCGCCACGGAAGCAGAAATCCGGGAGGTAGTGGAGGCCCTGCGGCCAAAACTTCATCCCGGCATCAGCACACGGGAAATCTACCGGATGGCCGCGGCTCTGCTCAAAAAGCAAACACCCGGTAGTCTGGCCCGCTTCAGCCTGAAAAAGGCCATCCTGGATTTAGGTCCGAGCGGCTATCCTTTCGAAAGGTTTATTGCCGCTTTGTTTCAGGAAATGGGTTACCAGACACAGGTTGGTCTGGTGCTGGATGGCAAATGCGTGAGCCACGAAATAGATGTATGGGGCACCCGGGAAAAAGAATTGATACTTGCAGAATGTAAATTCAGAAACCAGGGCATTCATGTAGATGTAAAGGTGCCGCTCTACATCCATTCGCGGTTTCAGGACCTTCTGGACCATGGAGTTATGAAAAAGCCTTTGGAAAATTTTACCGGCTGGATTGCCACCAACTCCCGCTTTTCGGACGATGCCATTTCGTTTGCCCGTTGCAAAAACATCCGCTTACTCTCCTGGGACTACCCGGCAAAAAACTCCATCCGGGACTGGATAGATCAACTGGCCCTGTATCCGCTGACCTGCCTGAGCAGCCTGACCTTTGCTGAGAAAAAATATTTGCTGGAAAAAGATTTGGTCTTGGTTCGGGATCTGGCCGCAGAACCCAAATGGCTGGGCAGGGCCGGCCTGAGCGGCCGAAGGCTAAGCAGCGCCGAAACCGAAATCAGGGGGTTGCTTGAAATGAGGAAATGAGGATGAAAAAACTTTAACTCCTTCACCACCTTTTGCGTGATGACGATTTCTGCCGTTTACAGCGAAATTTAAAATAAAAAATTTGAAAAATGCTCCTGGAACCCGTTTAAAAAAAACAGGCTCCAAACGGAAAAACCCATTTGGAGCCTGTTCGGAGGTTTTATTGTGCAGATTACTTTTTCGACTGCCGCCGGGCCATGGCCTTTTCTTTCATCTCTTCCTTCATCTCCTGAAATTTAGCAAACTGGTCTGCATTCAGGACGCCCTTTACGGTGCTGAAATAATTGTCGTTGATCTCTTTTACCTTGCTCCGAAGGGTGCTTTTGTCCTGACCAAAGGTACTCCTGGCCTCAGCCAACTGCTTGAATCTGTCGAGATTAATTCCCTTGATGCGGTCCTGCTGGGCGGCATCAAGGTTGAGTTCGGTGGTCATTTTTTTTGTAAACCTGTCGGCCCTTTTAACCGGGTCCATTTTCTCTGAACCTGCCAGTTCCTGTTGTGCAAATGCGGTGCTCAATCCGAAGATAAAGGCAAAAATTGCCATCCATGTCTTTTTCATACTGTTATTGATTTTTTGATGTCTCAGAACAGCCGCAAATAATAAAGGTTTAATCAATTGAGGAAAAAAAATTTCCTCTGAAAAAACTTTGCAGAAGCCAGGCCGTTATGTTTACTGCAGACAATTCAGGGTAATCTTTTTGCCAAAGGCTTTAAAATGGCTTTATTTGCATTCAATAAATTTTACAGGGAAATTCTGAATTTGTTCAGATTCAATACATTATGAAAAAAATTGCGGTTTTTACCTCGGGAGGAGATTCTCCGGGTATGAACGCTTGTGTAAGGGCTGCAGTCAGGTCAGCTGTTTACTATGGCCTCGAAATCTACGGCATACGCAGGGGTTACAATGGCCTGATTAAAGGCGATATTGTAAAACTGGATTCCAAAGCCGTCAGCAACACGGTTCAGCGGGGCGGTACCATTCTCAAATCAGCCCGAAGCGAGGAATTCCGAACCCCGGAAGGCCGCAAAAAGGCCTATGAACAAATACAGCTTCTGGGTATCGAGGGCCTCATAGCCATTGGTGGAAACGGAACCTTTACCGGTGCAGATATTTTCTACAACGAATACGGCATTCCCACTGTGGGCGCTCCGGGAACCATAGACAACGACCTGTACGGCACCGACTACACCATCGGCTTCGACACGGCCGTAAACACAGCCCTGGATGCGATTGACAAAATCAGAGATACGGCAGACTCCCACGACCGCATTTTTTTTGTGGAAGTGATGGGCCGTGATTCCGGGTATATTGCCATACAATCGGGTATAGGCGGGGGCGCCGAACTGGTGATGGTACCCGAAACAAGCAGCTCTATCGAAGAGGTGATTGAAACCCTGAAAGGCGGCTGGAACCGGGCCAAGACCTCCTCCATCATTGTGGTGGCCGAGGGCGATGAAGAGGGCGGTGCACAGGCTGTTGCCAACCGGGTAAAAAAACATGTTCCCTTTGCCGATATCAAGGTAACCACGCTGGGCCACATCCAGCGCGGGGGGGCGCCGTCTGCTTTCGACCGCATCCTCAGCTCCCGACTGGGCATTGCAGCCGTGGAGGGCCTCATCAACGGAAGAAAAAATGTAATGGCCGGAATCGTGAACAACGAGGTGGTGTATACGCCTTTCAAAGAAACCATCTCCATGAAAAAACCCATTCATCCGGACCTTATCCGCATGGTGGATATTTTGAGCATTTAAACTATTGATTTAAAATGGGTTATGTTCCTTTTTTCGTAGTAATTTCAGGACTTATTTTTTTGGTCATTTCGCTCAATTACCACACTTTCCGAAATTATAAAAATACGATTCTCGGCTACATTGCCCGGATTCAGGAAGCCAAAAAGCAGGTTCGTTCGGATGTGGACCAGTTGGAGAGCCTCTCCGTTCCCGAACTGGAGGGCTTTTGCGAAAACCTATGCGGATACCTGAGCGGTAAACTCAACAGCAGGGCATTAGAAGAAAAACTGCAATCGGTTAATACGGCTTTTGGCAAATTGTACAGCGAAATCGAATCGAAGCATCTGCAGGAAGAAATCCTCAGGAGCATCAACCAAAATGTGCAAACCATTTCCAAACTGAATCTGGAACTGAAGGAAAACCAAGCAGCATACGAAAAACTGCTGGCCGAAAAACCTTACAGTTTCATGGGCAAGCTTTTTAACTTTCAGCCCGTAGAGCTGCCCTGGGAGTGCAATACAAATGCCAGCATTTCCGCCTGAGTTCCGCCCGGAATTCTGATCAGATTTTCTGTTTTGTTCAGCCAGGTGACCTGCCTTTTGGCAAAGTTGCGGGTATGTTGTTTTATTTTTTCCACCGCTGTTTCGCTGCTGTAAAGGCCTTGCATGGCATCAAATATCTCCTGATAGCCAACGGTTTTCAGGGCATTCAATTCCCGAAATGCAAACAGGGCGGATGCCTCTTCCCAAAGCCCCTGCTCCATCATCAGCTCAACCCTTGCATTGATGCGTTCATACAGTACTGCCCTTGGCAAATCGGTGGAGAATAAACGGACCTGCCAATGGGAAGGCCATTTCCGGACCTCTTCTGCCGGCTTTCCCGCCATCAGCCACTCCAATGCCCGGATTACCCTCCTTGGATTTCCAAGGTCGGTTTCTGAAGCCATCTTGGGGTCCAGTCGTTCCAGTTCTGCTGCCAATGGCAGCAATCCATGAGAAGACAATTTCAGATTGAGCTCACTGCGAAGTTTTTCGTCGGCCGGCTTTCGGTCTATGCCTTCAAAAAGGGCCTTGAGGTATAAACCGGTTCCGCCGCAAACGATGATGGTGTCATGGTTATTAAAATACGCATCCAAAAAAGCAAAGGCCTCTTTGGCAAACTGCCCGGCAGAGTAGGGCTCCCGAATGGAAACATGGTCAATAAAATGGTGCTTTACAGCCTCCAGTTCTTCGGCTGAAGGACGGGCGACCCCGATGTTCAACTCTTTGTATACCTGTCTGGAATCGGCAGAAACGATTTCCGCCCGGTATTCCCGGGCCAGAGCCACAGCAAGGGCCGTTTTACCGGAAGCAGTCGGTCCGGTGATGACGATGACATTTTTCAAGGCACAAAAAAACCCCGGATCCGGGGTTTGAAAATGAATTTTTCGGGAATTACAATTTTTCCAGCGCCTCCTGGGTGAGGGGCTTATTGATGTATTTTTTTACAAAATGGCTCTTTTTGGCCTTACTCAGATCCTGCGGATTGACGGAAGAAGTCAGCATGATGATGGCGCAATTGTTTTTGATGTAATCCGACAGTTTTTCAAACTCATCCAAAAACTGAAAACCATCCATCAGGGGCATATCGATATCAAGAAAAATCAGCTCAGGGATACCCACACCATTGGAGGACAATTTTTCCATGTTTTTCAAAAACTCAAGGGCTCCCTTTGCACCGGTATGCATAAAAATGGTTTCGGCTACATCGGAGGCTTCCAGCATTTTTTGATTAATCAGGTTATCGATTTCGTTGTCGTCAATGAGCATGACGGCTTTGAATTTCTTTGTGCCCATGTTTTTTTATTTGCTGAGTAAAAATTATTTTTTTTGAAGCCTCAATTTTAGGAAGAAATGTCCAACCCTCCAATACCTGAAGAACATCTCCGCCAATAAATCGGTTATAAGTCAGTTTCAGATAAAAGGATTGAAGGATAAAATGAAAAGTAAAAAGCCCGAAGTATATAATCACAAGCAACTGCATCATAATCAAAGGGATGAAAAATAAATCGGAAAAGGAACTGTCGGAAAAGGAACTGAAGGCGCTGGTGTACCTGTTGGGCGATACCGACGATGAGGTGGTGCAGCATGTGGAGGAGAAAATCATTTCGCTTGGCGAGGCAGTCATTCCGATACTGGAGCAGGAATGGGAGCAAAGTTTTGATCCTGTATCCCAAAAAAGGATTGAAGACCTGATCCATATGTTTCAGTTCGAAGGCCTGAAAAAGAAGCTCAGGCAGTGGAAGGAATCCGGAAGCCAGGACTTGCTTGAAGGGCTCTGGCTGGTTTCCACCTATCAGTATCCGGATCTGGAATTTTCAAAAATCAAGGATCAGATTCAGCAGATTTACTACGAGACCTGGCTGGAATTCAAACCCGAAGCTGTGCCTTTGGATCAAATAAAAATTCTGAATTCGGTGATTTTCAATAAATTAAAATTTTCTCCTAATACCAAAAACTTCCACTCTGCCGGCAATTCCATGCTCAATGTGGTGCTGGAAACCAAGAAAGGCAACCCGATATCACTGTGCTGCATTTACATGCTGGTGGCCCAGAAAATGAAGTTACCTGTTTACGGGGTAAACCTTCCAAGGCTCTTTATCCTCACCTACAAGCAGGGAAAAAATCAGTTTTACATCAATGTTTTCAATAAGGGCCTGGTTTTCAGCAAGCAGGATATAGACCAATACCTCAACAACCTGAATCTGAAGCAAAACGACATCTTTTACCAGCCTTGCAGCCATTTGGATATCATCAGAAGGGTATTGCGGAATGTGATCATGGCTTTTGAAAAAACAGGTGAAGAAGATAAAGAACAGGAAGTGAGGCAATTGCTTGAAGTATTGGCCGATGCAAACGACCCCTATGATTCTGAATAAGGCCGCTCTCACAATTTTCGTATTGACCCTCTGCGGTTGTATGCGCAATACCTATCCCTGCCCGGAAATCAGGGGCGGAACGGAAGTGGTGAAAGCGGGCAGTACTGAAGGATTAAAAAAGGTGGAGCCGGATTACGATTCGAACGGCAGGTTGGAGAAAAAGCCCTATGCCCATCCGGCTATGAAAAAGAAAAGGAAGTAGAAACGCAGGATTACACTACTGCACCAACACTCTTTCTGTCAGGGCTTTAGTTCCGCATTTCAGGGTTATGAAATATGCCCCCGGCTGGGTATTCGATACATTGAAGCGAAAGCTGCTGCCCGGCCGGCCATCTATCTCCATAGATTGCAGTATGCTGCCGTCTTTTTTATGAAGGGTGGCCTTTGCCCTGCCCCTGCCGATTGATTTTTCGAGCCCGAAATACACCAGTTCGGTGGCCGGATTGGGAAAAACCACAAGCGGACTATCCTGATCGTTTGCCTGAAGCGGATCCAGGAGGCCCGCTATCAGATCTTGCCGGCCTTTGAGCGGCAAACCGAATGGACCCAACCGCCAGTCTTTGCCCCGAAAAGCAGCCAAAAACATGATTTTTCCCGGATTGGCGGGCCGTATAAAATTAACTGAATTGAATCCCTCTCCCCGCTGACGGCTGAAAAATCGTTCCTGTCCCGAAAGGCTGTAACAGGCAATAAATCCGTCTTTTTCATTGCCGCTCAAATCCCTGACATTTCCCATAAAGCTGGAATCTGCAGAAAAATAACCCGATACATACAAATGTCCTTCCAAATCCTGGCAAGCCGAAAGGGCTTCGTTGTCGCCTTTGCCCCCAAAGGTCTTACGCCAGAGTTCTTTGCCATATTCGCTCCACAAAGAAATCATGATGGCCCGGCTCCCGTTTTTCCTTTGGTCGGAACCCACCAAAAGGCATTTTCCATCGCGCAACATTTCGATCTGGCTTACCTGAATGGTTTCCGGCAGATGAAACTCCCAAAGGCGGTGCCCCCGCCCGTCGAGGTAGGCCAGACTCCACGAGAGCTTGGAAGGAATAAGCAAGGGCGTGCTGAGCCCGTATGCGAGGTAGTAATTCCCGTTTCTGACAGACGATTTGAGGAGCCATTGATTGCCCTGCAAAAGAGGAATCCGGTTTTGATAATAGGCCTCTCCGGTATCCTGCTCTGCTTTCTGGTCATCCTGATGCAGTCCGATGATTTGAATGCGGCTGGTATCGGCCACTTTTATTTTTTGCCTGCCCGCCGAAAAATCCCGGTCGGCTTTCAACACAAGTTGAAACCGGTTTTCATGCTGCTGAAACAATCCCAGGGGCTGCAAGCGGGCGTTTTCTCCATAGAGATGGGTGACCCAAACGGCTTTTTGGGAAAAAGAAATCCCGGCATATCCCATCAATAAAAAACAGAACAACCAGGATTTCTTCAATGTCAGCAGAGGTCTGATAATCAGGGCTGAATCAATACTTTGCCCATGTAATTTTTACCGGCAACGGATATCCGCACGGCATAAATTCCGGCTTTCAGTCCTTTTGCAGAAAAATCTGATTCGGCTATTCCTCCAAACATCTCTGTATTGGAACTCAGGCACACCTTGCCGGAAATATCCACAAGGGTGATGCTGGCCAATCCGTCGGTGAGGTAAGGCAGCTTGATGCTGAACCTGCCGTTTCCGGGATTGGGGAAAATGACTACCCTGTCGTATGAGTCGCTGAGGGGCTCTGTACTGAGCACATTGCCGCAGGGGTCAGTATTGGGCGGGCGTACGCAAGTCTCATTTTGAAGCAATGCCTGATAATACGCGGGAGTTTGCCACCTCACATTGCTGTAGAGCCGGTATTCGCCTCTGTTGAGAGAAATGGGATCTGTTCCGGCGGCTACGGTGATGCTGTCGCCGGTAAAAAATTCATACCACTTTCCGGTATTGGGAAAATTGGGATTCATGGTGCTGTTGGTAACACCAAAATTGCCCAGTACCACCACATTGCGGGAAGAATGGGTGAGCACAATACGCTTCATAGAAACATTGCCCACCGAAAGTGAGGAGGTAGCCGGTTCGGTTTTGAACACCGGTTCAAAGCGCTTGAGGGCCATAAGGGCCTGGGTAACACTCCAGAGGCTGCGCCTTCTGGGCTCATTGAGGTAATCCCAGCGGATGGGCTTCTGGCCGGTTCGGTTTGCCCCGTTGGTACAGGGGTTGGTACAGGGCCAGTTGATGGAAAACCCATAGCCCAACTCGCCAAACTGCCACAGCATTTTGGGTCCCGGGATGGTGTAGAAAAATGCTGATGCGAGCTTGATGCGATTCAGGATGGTGGTGGTATCCCGGAGGTTGTAGCCATTGGCAGCCTGTGAGTTATTGCCATATTGGAGAGATTTATACATCATGCGCTCTTCATCATGGCTTTCCATATAAGTGATGAGGTGGGGCTGGTTCCAATTTCTGGAACGGTAATAACCCCAACTGAGATCGGAGGTATTGGTCCAGCCCATTACCGCTTCGGTGTAGTTGTAATTGAGGTTGCCCCAGAACATCAATCCGTAATTTGCCAGTTCTCTTTCTTCGCTGTTGTCGGCAAAGTGCTCCAGTATGCAGTAGGAACAAGGAGAATAGCTTTGCATGTCGTCATAGAGGTTTTTCCAGATTTGAATGCGGTCGGCATCGTAGGCTCCCCATGCAGCCACATTGCCCAGGGTATTTCTTTGGGTAAATCCCTTGGAAAGATCCCAGCGGAATCCGTCAACCCGGTATTCCTGAAGCCAGTGTTTCATTACTCTGTCGGTGTAGTACCGGGTATCGGGACTGGAATGATTGAAATCGCTTCCCACATTGAAATCGTGTTTGGGCACTTCATTGAGCCAGGGGTTGTTGGCAGCAGGGCGATTCAATGCACCATTCCAATACAACTGAGAAAGAGGCGATTGACCGAAACAATGGTTGAGTGCTATGTCCAGCACCACAGCAATACACAACCCATGGGCTTTGTCCACAAATTCTTTGAAAGCCGTAGCCGTACCGTAGAATTTATCAATGGCATAATGATGGCTTGGGTTGTAGCCCCAGCTCAGGTTGCCTTCAAATTCCATAATCGGCATTATTTTCACACAATTTACCCCAAGTTTTTTCAGGTATGTCAATGTATCGGCCAGCATTTTGTAGGTTTTCACATTGGCAAAATCACGAATCAGCAATTCGTACACCACCAGGTCTTTTTTCTCCGGCCGCTTGAAAGAAGTATTTTGCCAGTTGAAAGGCGTACTGACGGTTTTGAATACGGAAACATTTCCGGTTGTTTTTCCGTTGGGATAAGGTTTCAGATTGGGGTAAATCGAACTGGTAATAAAGGGGTCGTTGCTTGGATCGAGGATGATTTCGGAATAAGGATCTGCGATACGCAGATTGCCGTCTACCAAATACTGAAAGGCATAAGTCCGGGCAGGGTCGAGGTTGTCGAGCTGTACCCACCAGAATTTTCCGTCCGGTGTTTTTTTCATCTGATTGGCATCTTCCAGGGTCCAGTTGTTCCACTCGCCTATGGCATACACATAATTTTTGAAGGGCGCCCGGAGCACCAGCACCACCGATGTGGGGCTGAGCACATTGATGCCGTCTTCGACGCCAGCCGGCAAAGCAGCAACCTGCACAGGCTGATTGACCCTTACAGTGAAAGAATCGGCCAGATTGTTCAGTCCTGCTGCCCGGAGCAGAATTTTCTTGGTACCACCGCTGGATGTGGGTATGTTCCCGGTGATGGTAGTATCGTTGCTGACGGAGTTGGTAAGAGTTCCGTTTACAAAAACCTGAAGATTGGCCGGAAAATTTGAAGCCCCCAGGTAAGGAACCACCGCACCGCTTTCTATCAGGATAAAATCAGAAGAGGGATCAAAAAAGGCAACTGCCTGCTGATTGGGCTGAAAAACAGGCATAAATATATCGCCGTTGCTTTCGGTTTTTCCGGTAGCAGATCCGGTGCGGTTGCGAAACACAAAGCCCAGCCGATGCACCGTAAGGGTGGGTGAAATGTTGTAAAAGTTGGTGGGGCGGTACCGCATCCTGAATTTGTTGTTGCCCAGGTTTTCCATTTTCCAGCGGGCATTGGCACTGCCCCAGGTCATGGGCACATTGCTCCAGCCGGTGGCATTGGGTCCTCCGGTGATCACCCCGGTGTGGATGTACACTTCATTGCTGTCCATCAGGCCCTGATTTCCCTTTGTGGCATCGTAGATGATGGTGAGGGAATCGGTGATTTTCGGAAAGCGCGGAGTGATGGTAACAATCTGTGAATGAGCCAGCTGTGTCCAAATCAGGAAAAGGCAAAAAGACAAAAAAGTCTGCGTAAAGCGTTTGATTAACATGTTTGGAAGATTGGTTAAAAATGTAAAATTAAGACTGCATTTCGGGAATTCGTTTAAAAAATCCTTAAGGCTCCTGAAAAACAGGAAAAAATAACACAGCATGTGCCGAAATTCGGACTTTTCAGGATAAAGCCGGTACAGGAGAATTAAGAATAAAGTGAGGACAAACAGAAATTACTTGTCCATTTTCAAGGATTCAAAAATCAAAAACAGAGGTTCGGCAGCGAAAGGCAGGAAATAAATCAGCCTTTATCTTCTGATTTTTTCTCCTCCCCTTTCTTGCCCAGCATTTCCAGGAGCTGCATGCCCAGCAGGCCCGAAATGGAGCCTTCAGTCTGGTTACCGCCGCCGCCAATGATGATGTCGGGAATGATTTTGATTTTACCGTTGCCGATTTCTTCAGTGATTTTGTAGCGGGTAAAGTTTTCTTCGCCCATAGCCGATACCTGCAGTTGGTATGATTCGGCCGTGCTTTTTCCGATGGCCAGGATTTTTTCAGCCTCGGCATTTCCGGTTTTGGCTATCCGCTCTGCTTCGGCATCTGCGGTGAGTTTTGTGGCCTCTGCTGCTGCCGACGCCTTGGCCCTGGTGGCTTCTGCCTCAGCAGCGGCCCGCATTTTGGTGGCCTCTGCCTCTGCGCCTACCTGTAATTTTACGCTGGCAGCCTCGCCCTCGCTTTTCTTTACTGCGGCCTCGGCATGGCGCTGGCTGATGACTACACCCTGCTGCGCACTTACAATATCTTTCTGCATTTCGGCCAGGGCGGTTTCCCTTTCCATGCCCTGCCTTTTTTCCTGTGCCATGCGCTGGGTTTCATAGGTTTTTTCTTCTTCCTGGGCTATCTTCCTGTCTGTCAGGGTTTTCATCAATGCCTCAGGGGGAACAATATCTCCAATCAGGGTATCCACAGCGTTCACATTGTATTCGTCCAGCACCACCTTGATGTGATTTTTGGCGGCCTCCTGCCGCTCCTTTCGGGTGGTGAGGAAGCTGATGACATCGCTGTCCTGGGCTGAGTTTCGGAAATAGTTGCCGATGGTAGGCTCCAGCACCTGACTCACCAGATTGTTCATGGAGCCGAAGCGGGCAATCACTTTGGGGGCTTCATTGGCCGGAATGTGGATGATTTGGGCCACATCCAGATTGAAAGGGAAGCCGTCTTTACTTCGCACGGTAATGGTACTGAGATTTTTATCCAGCTCATGCGACTCTGAGCGGGCATTGGCCCAGTTCAGCACGAGGTTGGTGGTAGGCACCAGTTCTACCCGCATGGTGTATTTGTTTACCGGATATTTACCCGGACCCATGGGCTCCATCCAAACGCCGCGGAAGCCCTTGGTTACAATATTTCCGTGTTTAAAACTTTCGCCGGTCAGGTCTTTGCCATCTTCGCCTATGTAGCTGATTACCACACCCACATGTCCTATGGGTACATCCGTCATATAGGTTTCCTCTATCTGCAATGCCCAGGGATTGATGTAGTAACTGCCGGCCAGAATCACCTGAGGTTGCAAACCGCGATTGCCTCCGTTGGCAAGGAATTTATCAAAATCCTGAAAGTTGTTGTGGCCCTCTACCACTTTACCGGCAATCTGCCCCGGGGGAATGGGATCGCCGTCGAGGGCGGTAACGATGCCGACCTTGTTTTCACCGATGTGGGTCATTTCCACAATGTGGACGGTAAAGGCATACCGGTTGATCCGGTAGGTACCGGGGGTTAGAACAGAGGTTTGCCTTCCCTTCTGCCCCATGGAGGAAAGAAATTTTTCAGTATCCTGGAAGTTGTCGCAATCCACCTTTCGGGCCAGAATGTTTCCTGTGGGCAACTCCGAACCGTCGTTGGCCAGCACCAGGCCGATGTTGCCTTCGGGCACCACGGTAAAGGGGGTCATTTCCACCCCGTATTGCCAGGGCCACATCCACCAGTACAATCCGGGAGCCAGAGTTTTGGCCTGAAATCCGGCCTCACCCCGGCTGGCAATAATCCGGCCGTCCGGCAGCCCTTTGAATTCTCCGAAAAGCACAAATTTCTTGGTCACCAGCCCGATTTTGTCCTCAGGTACGATGACCATTCCAAAAAATACCCGCAACACAAATTTATAAAAAACCAAGGTCAGCAGCAGGGGAAGCAGCCACCAGTTGTACAGCAAAAATGAAATCATAATCAGGAGGCGATGAGAGATTTACGGAAAAACAAAATTAATGTGGCTCAAATAAAAGGGTTGGCCGGATGGTAAACAAATCAGATTCAGGGCCAAAAATCAGATTGCCCGAAAAAAAAAACAGTCCTGCCGAAACTCAGCAAGACTGTCTAAACTACCTATTAATACACCAAATTAACCAAAAAGCTGGTTGCTGTAAGAGAAGGATTCGAACCTTCAGGAGGGGGTGGGATTAAGAGACTTCCATTCCTTTCAGAGCAGAATTCCGATTTACAACCTTTCCCCAATCTCCGCACCCTTCTGAAAAGAAGGGCATGGCTGCCAGTTTCATCACCTTACAGTACGGAGCAAAACATCTCTTTGTTTTGGCGGGTCAAAAGTACTATTGGTTCTGACTTCTTGAAAATTTTTCATCAGGTTTCTTGAAAATTTCGAATATTTTTAATAAATTTGGGCTTTTATTGAAAATTTTCAAAAATCAGGCCTCAAAAATGTCTCCGAATTTAGAAATTGATAATGTGGATCTGAAAATCCTCTCTATCCTCACCGAAGATGCCAACCTGCCCTACACCGAGATTGCCAAAAAATGCTATGTCTCAGGCGGAACGGTACATGTGCGGATGAAGAGACTGGAAGATTTGGGGATTGTAACCGGGGCCCAATTGAAAATTGATTATTCCAAACTGGGCTACGACATCATTGCCTTTCTGGGTATTTATCTGGAAAAGAGCAGCATGTACACCGAAGTGGCGGAAGAACTGAAGGCCATTCCCGAAATAGTAAGTGTCCACTATACCACAGGGAATTACTCCATCTTTGCACAGTTAATATGCAAAGACACCAAGCATCTGCGCTCTGTACTGCACGATAAAATTCAGAATGTCAGGGGAATTCAGCGGACGGAGACCTTCATTTCGCTGGAAGAAAGTGTGTCGCGGCCGGTAAAGCTGGATCCGACCAAAAACTGAGCAGTTTTCATTTGCCGGTGTCTGCCAGGCGAATCAGGGCCGTTGCCACATCTTCGTCCGGCATTTTTCCGGTTTCCAATTCAACGACCCGCTCCGCAGCCCGCTGACTCAGCCCGAAGGCGTAGGACTGATCGTAGTAATCCAGAATAATGGAGGCTGCTTTTTTTATATCCTGTTCATCCAGGGCCTCCAGCGCCAGTTTCATCCTCAGGCCTCCCAGCCTTTTTTTCAGTTTCAGGATGGAATCTTTCAGTAAATCCAAATCGGCCCGTCCATATTCTGAGGCAATGTAGTCTATCCGGCTTTGGCGGTCCGATTTTAAAAAAATCAGGTCCGAGGTCCGCATTTGTTCAAAAAACGGATGGGGAATCCTCAATCTGCCGATGGCCTTGCTCTCATCTTCCACCCAGACACGATTTGATATTTTCCACATACCCGGATGCAGAAACAATTCATTTTCAAACTGTTCCTGGGTGGGTTGCGGCTTCTCGCCGATGCTTCCGAATGCCGAGCCCTTGTGGCAGGCCATTCCTTCCAGGTCTATGACCTCTTCACCCGCAGCCTGAAGGGATTTCAGAATTTTGCTCTTTTTGCTGCCGGTAAATCCTCCCAAAATCAGCAGACGGATTGGCGGCAGGGGCCTGTCGAGCACCTCCCGCCGGAAGGCTTTGTAGCCTCCGCTGAAAGTAAACACATCCAATCCGGCGGTGGTAAGGAGCCATGCCATACTCTGGCTTCGCATTCCCCCTCGCCAGCAATACAGCAGAATTTTTCGCCCGGCCGCCCATTCCAAGGCTTGTGTGACAAATCCCGACATTTTCGGACCCACATAATCCAGACCCTGAAGCAGGGCCTTTTGCGGGCTTTCCTGCTTGTACAATGTGCCTACCTCTTTTCGCTCTTCGTCTGAAAAAAGAGGCATAGAAAAAGCCCCGGGAATATGGCCCTGTGCATATTCTCCGGGGCTTCTTACATCTATCCAGATCATATCGCGGCCGCTCAGGTGGCTGATCAGATCACCCAATGAAAGCGTCCGGCCCATATTTATTTCTTAATAAATTTCTTCAATGGTATGGGTTTTATCCCGGAAAGAAAACTTTTCGCCCTTCTTTTTTCCCTCAAAAGCCTTGAAAACAGGTGCCAAAGCAGAAATGGCAAAAATAGTTTTGCCCTCTACCTTAACCTGACCCAGGCTGGTAGAAATGAAATAGGTGCCTCCGTCGGTCACCACCACCGATCCAAATTCGGCCTTATGGTATTCTTTGGAAGTAACAATCTGATTGAGCTGGTTCAGGTCGTCCATGGCCACATCAAACTGACGGGCAAACATATCCCGCTTGTTTTGCATTTCTTCCCGGTAGCTGTTGTAAAGCTTTTCTTCTGTGGTATCGTCGCCTTCGTTGGCGCTTTCCTGGGCATCGAGCATGGCCTTCCGGGCATTTTCTACATGTCCTTTTTGAATTTTTATGCACTCAGAGAGGATTTTAATCTTGGCTGCTACTTTGGAATCTTCCATAATAAATTTGTTTTTGATTGACCTTACCTTCTCTAAAGATATCCAAAGAAAGCAATCATTTCTCTTCTTTAGAAAGGGCCGCAAAAATAAATGCCTGACCTTGCTTTGCAAGCCCCTTTTTCAGAAATCCGGCATTCGCCTGCTACTCAAAATCTCTGCGGCATAAAGCAGGGATTTCGTACCTTTGTACACCTTTTTGAATACATGATTTATCCGATTGTAGCCCTGGGAAACCCCGTTTTAAAGGAAAGAGCGAAAGAAATTGACCTCCGAATGCCGGAATTGCCCGCCCTGATTGAGGACATGTTTGAAACCATGTATCAGGCAAGTGGTGTGGGCCTGGCAGCTCCGCAGATCGGGAAAGGCATCCGCCTCTTCGTTATCGATGCCGAACCGATGGACGAAGAAAATTTGAAAGGCGCTAAAATGGTGTTTATCAACCCATTAAAGATTGAAGAAAACGGAACACCATGGCCGTATGAGGAGGGCTGCCTTTCCATACCCGGCATTCGGGAGGAGGTAAAACGACCGGAGAAAATCACCCTCGAGTACCTGGACGAAAAGGGAGAAAAACACAAAAAAACCTTTGAGGGCATGCTGGCCCGGGTGGTTCAGCACGAATATGACCACCTGGAAGGAAAACTGTTCATTGAATACCTGTCGCCATTCCGTAAAAAGTTGATTCAAAACAAGTTGAACGACATCCTCAAGGGAAAAGCCAAAGCCGATTATCCCATCCGGTTTGCGCTCCAAACCAAGCGCTGATCCCTTGGACCCATGGCCGGAAGCGGCTTAGGTTTTTACATTTCTTTTTACAGACAGGCCCGCCTATTCATCCAGCAGATCTGAAATAAACTTCAGGTCAGGACTTCGACTGGAAAGAAGTTTTACAATGCTGATGACGGGTATAAAAAGAATCATGCCTGCTGCACCCCAGAGCATTCCGCCAAGTATGATGAAAACAAACAAGACCAAAGCGTTGACCTTAATCCGCTTGCCGATAACAAGGGGAAAAATGAGGTAGGCTTCGAGCACCTGCACAAAGGCAAACCAAGCCACCACGGCAAAGGGATACCAAAGCGAATCGAAACTGAGCCAGGCGGCCGAAACCGGCAATATGGAAGCCAGCATGATGCCCACATAGGGAATGAAAGTAAATACGGATACCAAAAACCCGAAAAACACCGCCCGCGGAACCCCGATTATCATTAGTCCTACGCTGTTGAGAATACCTACCAGAAAATATACCATGGCCATACCCTTGATGAAACTGTAGTAATGGTGCATAACATCCCGGATGATGTCCATATACAGGCCATGGCCTACATTCGGGAAAAAATGAAACAGTGCCCGGATAAGTTTGGCCCGGTAGAGCAATATGAGAAAAGAAAATACCGGCACCATAATCAGATAAAAAAGGCTTTGAGAAAGAGAAGAAAAGGTTTGTCTGAAAAGATTTGGAATTCCGGTACCCAGGTTATTGATGAAGTTCTCAAAAATCCGCACCTGATTCCCTGTGCTCAGGCCTGCTTTGTCGGCAAGAAAACGGCTCAAATCATGCAAAGCGGCCATGATAGCGGGCTTGAGACCGATCATGGTATTGGAAATCTCCAACAGGTGGACAACAAAAAAATAGCCCAGCACAAGAAAGAGAAGAAACAGTACCGCAAGCGGAAGCGCAATGGCAGAAATCCGGCTGAATCCCTTGCTTTCCAGTTTCTTACATACCGGAAAAAGCACAAAACCAATCAGAAATGAAAACGAAAGGGGCACAAACAAACCCCTGCCGAAATACAGAACGACCACCGACAGGAGGACAATCTGAAGTGATACCAAAAGAGAACCTGCCGAAGGGGAACCGGATTTTTTTTCCAT
>CANHCT010000036.1 GCA_947459175.1 Hymenobacteraceae bacterium | reverse complement strand
CGGAAGCGGTATCCGACGATTCGGTGATTACACCATGGACGGAGTGGGAAATTATGACACCCGCTTTTCTCCCAATCTGAGGGAAAACCAAAAGGTTCCCAATCCACTGCCCGATTTTTCTGCGGGTTTGCAAAGTTCATGGGAGGCAGACATTTGGGGCAAATTAAAACACAGAAGAAAGGCAGCCATGAGCCGGTTTCTTGCCGGTGAGATGGGCAAAAACCTGGTCCTCACCACCACTATCTCTGAGGTGGCAACGGCCTATTTCCATTTGCTGGCTCTGGACAATGAACTGAGCATTTACCGGGAAAATATTGGGCTTCAGCAAAATGCATTGGAGGTGGTCAGGATTCAAAAACAAACCGGCATAGCCAATCAGCTGGCGGTAGAAATAATCGGGGCCCAGCTTTTGGCATCGCAGGAAAAGGAGGTGGAAATACAGCAGCAAATCATTCTGGCCGAAAACAACCTGAATTTTCTGCTGGGAAATTTCCCTGCAAATCTCAACCGAAATCCTCAGGCACTCGACAGTCCTTTGCCGGATATGGTAAAGTCGGGCCTGCCGTCTGATCTTCTGAGAAACCGACCGGATATTCAGCAAGCCGAATGGGAAATGGCTGCTGCCGGAGCAGATGTGGCAGCAGCAAAAACAGCTTTTTATCCTTCACTGAATCTGGGTGCAAGCCTGGGTTTGCAATCCTTCAATGCGGCCCTCCTTTTGGATATGCCTGCCTCTGTGGCCTACAATGGCATAGGCGGACTAATGGCTCCCTTGCTAAACCGCAGACAACTCAAGGCACAGCTGCTTATGGCAGAAACAGACCAAAAAATGGCCTTGATTCAATACGAAAGAGTAGTGGTCAGGAGTTTTACGGAAGTGTACAATGCTGCTTCCCTTCTCGCTAATATGGAACGCATGATTGAAATCAAAAATGAGGAAGTGGCCTTGCTCCGGAATGCCATAGCTACATCGAACGAATTGTTCAGAACGGGCAGGGCTACCTATCTGGAAATCAACAATGCCCAGAAAAACGCCCTTCAATCACAATTGGAATTGGTGAACCTGAAAAAAATGCGATTCCGGGCTATGGTGGAATTGTACAGGGCTTTGGGCGGAGGATGGAAATAAAGAGCCTTTTACCCTGATTTTCAGGAATTCTTCTTTTTTTCTCAGATTTGTTAGTGCTGGATTATCTTTGTTCTCCTAAAGCAATTTTCCAACCATGGTCATTACCGATTTTTCGCAACTGGACCTCAGCAAATCGTACACCTACGCCGACTACCTCACATGGCAATTTTCTGAAATGGTGGAGTTGATCCGGGGGAAAGTGGTCAAAATGTCTCCCGCCCCAAGCAGTTACCATCAAACTGTTTCTTCCAATTTGCATGGCTTATTCTGGAACAAACTCAGAAAATCTCCCTGTCGGCTTTTTGCTGCCCCTTCCGATGTTCGGCTAATCCGAAAAGGAAAAGACAATGAACAAATCACCACAGTGGTGCAGCCGGATTTGTTTGTGGTTTGCGATTCCGGTAAAATTGATGAAAAAGGATGTCTGGGTAGTCCGGATCTGGTAATTGAAATCCTTTCTCCCAACTCGGTTCAGCAGGATTTGAATGTCAAATTTTCGATTTACGAAGAGGCGGGCATCGGAGAATATTGGGTGGTATTTCCGGGGGAAAGGGTGGTGGAAATTTTCCTGCTTGAAGAGGGAAAGTACAGGCTTTCAGGCCATTTTACAGAAAACCAGGACATCCCTGTAAACACCATTCCCGGATTTTCTATACCGGGTAAAGAGGTGTTTGAGTGGTAAAAAAAAAGAGGCAACCCTCCGAATGTTGCCTTCTTTAAAAATTCATTCTTTAAGTGATCTTACTCCACCACCACCTTCACGCTTTTCCTTCCCTTTGCAGTTTCAATGGTAGCAAAGTAAAAACCAGATTTTAACGATACCGGAAGGGTTTCAGTCCCAAGAAGATTTGCCTTTTGGAAAACAATCCTGCCCCGGGCATCAAACAAAGTAAGCGAGCCTTTTTCCGTAAAAGAAGCTGTCAGTTGGTTTTGGGTTACCGGATTGGGATAAAGCTTCACGCCCAATTGTTGTTCCAATTGCTTTTCTGCCGAAGTTACGATTTGAACATTGCCATTCAGGGTAGAATCCCGGAAAACAATCACATCGTAGGTCGTCAAAGTTTGGTTGGTGATGATCGGTGGATTGAAATCGAAGTAGATTTCAGCATGGTTACGCACTTTGGAGTCAAAGGCATCGACTCCTTTAATTGAAATACCTTTCTATTTCTTATTTCTGGAAAGAGAATAAAATATTAGCCGGGAAAGGATTTGCCATGCTATCTTGCATTATGAAAATTTTGGTTGACATCAAGGATTCAAAGGGTCTGCATCTTTTGGAAATTTTAAAAGGAATGCCCCATGTCAGGGCTAAAGCAATTACCGATCCAAAGGCTGCAGCCATAGAAGAAGTTCGGGAAGCGGTAGAAGAATTAAAAATGGTCCTATCGGGTAAAAAACAGGCTCGTTCTGCAGACGATTTTCTAAATGAGCTTTGAGGTAAAAACCATTGTCACTTTTGAGAAAAAGGCCAAAAGGCTGATCCGGAAATTTCCCTCTCTCAAATCGGAATTACAAAAGCTTGTTTCAGACCTAAAAACCAAGCCAGAAACCGGAATTGCATTAGGAAATCAATGTTTTAAAATCAGAATTGCCATTGTATCAAAAGGAAAAGGCAAATCCGGTGGTGGAAGAGTAATTACCTGCTTTAAAGTTTTTTCAGGAACCGTCTATTTATTGACTATTTTTGACAAATCTGAACAGGAATCGATTGGTGATAAGGAACTTAAGGAGTTGTTGGCAGAAATCCCTTAATCCGAAATACAAATTCAAGTTTCTTGCTAAAAGAGAAGAAAACCTTCAGATGATTGCCTTCATTTATGCCCGAAAAAGCAACCTACTCCACCACCACCTTTACACTTTTCCGGCCCTTTGCAGTTTCAATGGTAGCAAAATAGAAACCTGATTTAAGCGAAACCGGAAGGGTTTCCGTTCCCTGGATGTTTGCTTTCTGAAAAACAATCCTGCCCCGGGCATCAAACAAAGTAAGCGAGCCTTTTTCCGTAAAAGAAGCTGTCAATTGGTTTTGGGTTACGGGATTGGGATAAAGCTTCACGCCTAGGTCCTGCTCCAATTGCTTTTCGACGGAGGTGATGATTTGCACATTGCCAGATAAAGTCGGATTTTGAAAGACAATCACATCGTAGGTCGTAAGTGTTTGGTTGGTGATGATCGGTGGATTGAAATCGAAGTAGATTTCAGCATGGTTGCGCACTTTGGAGCCTAAAGCCAAACCTGGTTTGGGAGAAATCCGGAACTGAATAAAACCATTAGAAGCCGGTTCGTTGGTATTGGAATCCGGCAGCAAAATGTTGTTGAATTGCCAGCGCAAAAAGGTTTTACCCGATTTGGTGGTTTGCATGCTGATTTGATAGGGATGACTGGCAGCGCCCATTTCAAAGCTTTCTACATTCAGGTTTTGATCCAAAGTATCAATTACATAAACCGTGAAAGCCGTATCATTTCCGGTATTCTGAAAACGCACCAGATATTCCAGCCGGGTATTGGGCGCAATGGTGTTTTGGTTGGTGAAGCCAATGGGAAAAATCTGTTTGTCGTTCGGGTCATACGCTCCGATGATGGGAAGGCATTGGGTTTTTGAATTGGGCCGCTGGGCCACAGGCAAATGGGTGGAAACGGCATTTGCCATCGCCAAAGGAAAAAAACCGCAGCCTTCCACTGAAGTTGTCACGAACACTTGTCCGGGATGGTTGACTACCTGATTTACACTCAGGTAAACGCCCATGCCGTTGGGGACTACGTTCATTTTCAGGCTGTCGCCGGCAGCAAGTTTTACTTTGCCAACTTTCACCTGAACTGAATCGAGGAAAACAAAGTAGTCCACCGAATCGGGCATGTTCACATTGGTTCGGTTGTAGATGCCCAGTTTCACGATGCCATTTTCGCATTTGCCGGAAACAGAAACCTCGGCTCCCGACCAGTTGCTTTGGGGCGGACAATCAGGTGCAGGAAAAATGGTGGCTTTGGTGCATTGGCTTAGGCCCAATACTTCTACATTTCCACACAAAACAGAATCCTGGATGGTAAAGCTTCCGCCTGTTCCCGGAGCTACATTGCCCAGATCAAACCGCCAGACGGAATCGTTTATTGCCACATGGCTTCTGCTTGCAGAAAGCGGCCTTACCCAATGGGGAAATTCTACCAAAACATAGGCATTACTGGCAGGGAGCGAACCCTGATTTACAAAAGAAACCGCCGTTGAATTTTTAAAGCATCTTCTTCTTCGGTTGGAACTCAGCTGCACATCCAGGTGGTGGCATGGGGTGATTTCGAAGCCGAAATTGTTGTTGGAAAGAGTATCAGGTATAGTATCTATCGTTACAGAGAATTGGCCGGAGGGAGGGCAGAGAGTATTGAATTGAAAGGCTGGGGTATTGGAATTAATGGGTTGAAGCGTAAATGTTTGGGCAGAATCTGCCAAAGGAACCCTAAGACTATAATTTCCACTGCTATTGCTGTAACCATAGTAGGGCCCTGGAGTGGCTTTTACCAATTTTCCTGAGACGGGAATGTTGGAAGGATTGCAATCGGAGGCTGTTTTTTCGAAAAAATTACCTTGCAAAAGTGATGCAGGAGTTTCAGGATCAACATAGTTGTTGGTGATCGTCGTGAGGATGGTGCCTAAGATTCCCACTGCCCATCCGTTTTGCGAATCGCTGAAATGGACAGACCAAAGGTCATTGGTGGCTCCGGCGCTTTGGGACTGCCAGCTTTGGCCGCCGTTGCTGGTTTTCAGAATGGTGCCATTACCTCCCACAACCCAACCGGTTTGAGTATCGGTGAAATAGACGGAATTTAGCAATGTTGTCGTTCCCCCGCTTTGGGTCAGCCAAGTTTGGCCACCGTTGCTGGTTTTCAGGATGGTCCCGCCAACTCCCACCACCAAGCCGGTTTGGGCATCGCTGAAGTGGACGGATCGAAGTTCATTTGCCGTTCCGCTGCTTTGGGACTGCCAGGTCTGGCCGCCATTGCTGGTTTTCAGAATGGTGCCATTTCCACCCACCGCCCAGCCGGTTTGGGCATCGCTAAAGTGGACGCAAAGAAGATAATTCGTGGTTCCGCCGCTTTGGGACTGCCAGCTTTGGCCGCCGTTGCTGGTTTTCTGGATGGTGCCATTATGTCCCACAGCCCAGCCGGTTTGGGCATCGGTGAAATGAACTGACATAAGTTGATTGAAAGTTCCGCTGCTTTGGGACTGCCAGGTCTGTCCGCCGTTGCTGGTTTTCCGAATTGTACCGTTTTCTCCCACAATCCAGCCGGTTTGGGCATCGCTGAAATGGACGGAAAGAAGATTTCTCGTGGTTCCGCCGCTTTGGGACCGCCAACTTTGGCCGCCATTGCTGGTTTTCAGGATGGTGCCAGCAGTACCAACCGCCCAGCCGGTCTGGGCATTGCTGAAATGGACGGCCCAAAGCGATATTATCGGTCCGCTGCTTTGGGCCTGCCAGGTCTGGCCACCGTTGCTGGTTCTCAGTATCGTACCATATTGGCCAACAGCCCAGCCGGTTTGGGCATCGGTGAAGTGAACGGAAAAAAGATTTCTCGTGTTTCCGCTGCTTTGGGCCTGCCAGCTTTGGCCGCCGTTGCTGGTTTTCAGGATGGTACCCCATTCTCCCACCGCCCAGCCGGTTTGGGCATCGCTGAAATGGACGGAATAAAGGTCATTGGTGGTTCCGGCGCTATAGGATTGCCAGATGTCACCGCCAATGACGGTTTTCAGGATGGTGCCATTGTTTCCCACTGCCCAGCCGGTTTGGGCATCGCTAAAATGGACTGAATAAAGCCATTGTGTAGTTCCGCTGCTATGGTCCTGCCAGGTCTGTCCGCCGTCGCTGGTTTTCAGGATGGTGCTACCCCATCCCACAACCCAGCCGACTTGGGCATCGGTGAAATGGACTGCTGAAAGATTTTGATTCGTTCCGCTGCTTTGGGCCTGCCAGTTTTGGCCGCCGTTGCTGGTTTTCAGGATGGTGCCAGTACTACCCACCGCCCAGCCTGTTTGGGTATCCCTGAAATGGACGGATCGAACCAAATTCGGTGTTCCGCTGCTTTGGGCCTGCCAGGTTTGGCCGCCGTCGCTGGTTTTCAGGATGGTGCCTGAAGCTCCCACTGCCCAGCCGGTTTGTGAATTAGAAAAAAAAACCGATTGAAGGTTCTTTGTTGTTCCGCTTATCTGAGCTCGCCAAGTCTGACCTCCATTGCTGGTATGCAGGATGGAGCCAGCATTACCCACAGCCCAGCCGGTTTGGTTGTCCACCAAATGTATATCATTTAATTGATTACCCGTCGGCTGCGGATTCTGCCATTTCCAATCGGGTGCCTGTGCGAATACCGAAATGGAAAGGAAAAACAGGAAAAAGAAAACCGGAAACGGAAGAAGATTTTTCATCGCCGCAATATTTAGGATATAGAACTTTTTTTCTTTCAAAAGTATGATAATTGTTTCAAATTAAAACTTTTTTTGAGTTTATCTAAAAAAAAATTACTCCACCACCACCTTCACGCTTTTCCTTCCCTTTGCAGTTTCAATGGTAGCAAATTAATACGCGGTCTTCAGGAAAACTGAAAACGATACCCATGCACTGAGTGTGGCCTTTGAAATATTGCAGGACCTTCAATAAAACATTGAAAATCAAAAGATTTAATTGGAAAACTCGTTGTCCGTCAGGGTTCCCTGATCCGGATTCCGGAATTATTTGGATTTCGGCAAGCGCCCCCGCTCATAGCGGCAGCAGTCCGGCAGTCCGGCATAAGCTTTGTCGTTGCCCTTCTTCTTTTCGGTGTCGTAACCAGATTCGGCAATCAGCTCATGGAGCTTGTCTTCGCTCACTTTTCCGGGATTAAATTTTACGGTAAATAAATGGGTTTTTTCGTCCCAAACTGCTGATTTTACGCCTTTTACATCCACCGATTTCTCTATGGTTTCTTTGCACATCTCACAATTTCCCGATACCTGAAAGGCTATGGTGGTATCGGCCCTGCTTTGGGCGTTTGCCCGAAAAGCAATACAAAGAAAGAGCAAAAAAGAAAGCAGAAAATACTTCATGGCTTTGAAAATTGGAATCGGATTATAGTGTTTATACAGGGTTCCAAAATTAATCAATCCTGCAATGGCCTTGAAAAAAATTAAATTCACCGGAATAATCCCGGGCTTCAGATTGATTCAGGAGCTTTTATACGCCACTTCATGGTAAGTTTTTACATGAGGCCCAAAAAATACCCGTCCGAAAACCCGGATGATGGACAAACCATCTACCACAAAACACAAGGCCACCAAAGCTGCCAGCACCACCTGATCGGAATGAATGTGGGCAAAGAGCAAATCCTCCCCGATGAATGTGGGGGTGATGGGAAACCCTGTAAGGCCCAGACAGGCAAGCAAAAAGAAAAAGGCCTTTCCCGGATATTCGTACACATGGCCATGAAAGCGGGCCAGGTCAAGTCCGGGTTCTATTTGCTTCATTCTGAGCAATATGCCCAATCCCAATCCGCCGCAAACCACCACCCCGCTCATATATATGAGCATTTGGTTTGCAGGGAAATGGGAATTCAGGGTGATGGACAGGCTGATCCAGAAATTGTTCATCACAATTAAAATCCAGGCATAAAATACATTGCGCCTCTCGGAGAAAGATTTCAGCACCATGATGAATCCCATAAGGGCGAATAAAACCGGAAGGTACTTTCGGATATTCAAGGGAATTTCCTCTTTGTACAATACGGTGGCGAGGCCGGCCATGTAGGCTGGAATAAAAAACACCACCGCCTTTCCCTCATCCAAAAAATGAAAGGTACGGGCTATTTTTTTAATCGGATTCCAAAGGAGGGTATACAGGATGCCGTCCAGATTCCATTCTTTTACGCACAGCATGTAGAGGGTGTTTTGCCACTTGCCAGGCAAGGCAAACTCGATACTTTTTTCATGGGGAGAATAATGATAAAACTGCTCCCGGATGAGGTAACTCACCACCGAGGGTGAAACCAGCAATTGATAGGTTCGCAGAAAGGCATTGCCGGCAAAATGAAACAATGCCAGCAGATGCCAGCCCAGGGCCACCTCCGCAAAAATAATCCCGATCTGGGCAATAGAGGCATAGGCAATCTGGCTTTTGATGGACGACTGCACCCTCGAAATGCCGGTGGCAATGAGGGTGCTGGCTATCCCCAAAACGCCGATGGCAATGCGCACGGGGGTTTGATACTCCCAAAAATGATAAGTGCGCAGCAGCAGAAAAACACCAATGTGCACCGAAAGCGAACCATAAAAAATAGCGCTGGAGGGTGTCGGGCCCTCCATGGCCCGGGGAAGCCAGGAGGAGAAAGGCAATTGTGCCGATTTTGCTGCAGCGGCAATCAGGACCATCACCGAGATGAAAAGCCCCACTTTGGTATGGTTTTCCAATTGAAAATGGACGAGAACATGGTTGTTGAGTTTGTCGAAAGAAATGTTTTCGAACCAAAGGTGGTGGCTCATCCACATGGCGAGAATCAGCCCAACATCACCGAGGCGGTAAATCGAAAAAACCTTGATGGCATTTTTCACGGGCAAATAGCGGTCACGGTAGTAGGCAATCAGCAAAAAAGACGAAATGCCCAGCATCTCCCAACCAATAAACAGGGTTTCGAAATTGCCGGAGAAAATGGTGATGTTGTAGCCCAGGTAGAAAAACAGGATGGTATTGAAAAAGCGTTTGTAGCCTTCCTCGCGGTGCAGATAGTAGCGGCTGTAAACCACCACCATAAAACTGAGGGCGGCCCCAACCAGGAAATAAGTGGCCGAAATCTTGTCGAAGTAAAAGTCGATAAGAAACTCATATTCATAGCTTTTATACACCACCAATTCCTTCATATTCAGGTTGGGATGGCGAGAAAAAATCCAATAGAATACGAAGAGAGAACCCAATATCAGGTGGACTCCGATGGTAGCGGCCGAAATCCTTGATATGGCTTTTTCGTTTTTTTCATTCAGCAAAAGGCTGATGATGAAGCCCGCCAGGGGAACCAAAACAAAAAAATGAAGGAGATATTCCATTGGGGTTTACCGGTTTAATCCACTACAAATACGGGAAAGTTTTCGGTGTGCGATTCCACCAGTTTTTCGACATCATCAACATGCGGAATATCCATTTGAATGGGTTCATATTCGTGAAAATCAGGATATTGATAATGGAAGCAAACCCGGGTTTCGGGGTGTACCACCACCAGCACCACCCATTCGTTTCTGAACCACTCAAAAGTAGCCGGGTTCTTTTGGATGACCTGCAACACCACTTCCGGGAAATGTTCCACCACCATCAGCAAGCGCACCGGGTCGTGGACTTCAATCATTTGAGCCGGCAGACCAGGTCGCAAATCGCCGTCTATGCCGTTGGCAACCCCGAACAGGCCCATCACATTGTGGGGCAGTTTGGTGCCGGCCCCAAGTTTCTGATTATCAACCCTTGAGAAATAATACTCCAGATTGATGCCCCCGCATACCGGAGCTGCTGCATTCAGAATGTTGAGCAGGTATTTTCCTTCCGGATCTGTAGAATGGTCATAGGAATTGAGGAAAGAACGGCGATCCAGAAACAGGCCTTTCGAAAGCTCTCTCCTGCCCACTATGCATATGGCATTGGTGGCATGATTGAGCTCGGGTCTGGGCTCAAACAGGGAAACGGAACGCCTGAGTATTTTCTCGTGAATGCGGGAAGGAGAAAGCTTGGAATTGATGGAATCGAACCGTCGCGAGCGTTCTTTGGCGTTCAAATCCAAGGCTTTAAGAAATATTTTTTCATTCTTACGGTGGACTTCCTGATTTTCGGGATAGAGGGTTTCGATGTCGAAAAACACAATTTCATCCCGGGTGGTATCGCGAATGGCGCCGACAAACTGGGTTTCAACAGGAATATCCAATCCTTTTTCGCTGAGCATCCTGCGCACCACACTGTGGTTGGCCATGTAGGAAAATACCCGTGCATTGACCGAGCCGGCCCTGCCCGAACAGGCTCCGCAGTCGTAGGCAGCATAATGGGGGTTGTTTACCGAACTGGCTCCGTGGCCGATGATGTACACCAGCGGGGCAAAATCTTTTACCATGCCAATGCTTCGGAGGGTATTCTCTACCCTGATGGCCATTTCCTCTTCCGTAAAGCCGATTTGCAGGTCGTTTTCGCGGTGGGCCGGATTTTTGTTTTCGATTATCAGTCTGGAAAATCGGTCCATGTGCTTGAGCGAAGAAGCCGTAGCCGGACTCATCGACGGCTTAAACAAATTGAAAAACAGGCGTAAAGCCGACCAGAACCCTATGGTCTGCGATATGAACCAGCCAAACAAAAAATGATGCGAATGCTTGGAAAAATGAATGTCTTTTTCCAATTTTTTCTTCACTCCTACTTCCTTGATCAGGTATTTCGGGCTGATGGGTGCCGGGCAAACTTTGGTGTAAAATTTACCGCCCTGGGGCTGAAAATAAAACTCCACTCCAAAAAATCCGGGTGTGCCAAAGGTTTCACAACGGGAATCCAGCTTTTCCAGATAGCGCCTGATGGAACATTCACGGTCGTCTATACACAGCACAGCTTGAAAAGACCTCGGGCCGCTTTCCTTTTTCTTTGCCCTTTTGATTTGGAAACCCGCCAGTACCTGGTCGTAAAAACTCCATTCAAAGGCCTGTTGCCAGAGGGCATACACCCGGTCGAGTCGGGTTTCGGGGCAGGGTGAAAACAGGGGCCGCGGTTTTTCCCGAATCCATTTTGCCAGAGGTTGCCATTTTCCCTTCATCTGCGATTCGAGCAAATCAAACTCCAGCAACAGTTCAAAAAGAATAAAATCCCGAAGGCTTATTTTTCTGGTTATCAGCAGTGTATGGGGATTTTCTTCTACTACGGCCACCATACCCGACCAACCCTGATGGGAAAATTGCTGGTCAAAAACATACTGTTCATACAAGGAAGGATCGCCCACCAGTTTCTCGAGCAGCATGCCCATGTTCAGATCGGGGCGAAAAAGCAGATTCCGGGCTGCAGGGGTCTTGAAAAACCCTGTAAAACTATTGCCTTCCATTTCTCTGATGGTTTGGAGAAATCCTCCTTCCTGCACCGGAAATTCCCACACAGCAATACCCTGATCGAGATAACTGCAAACAATCCGAAACAAAAGCGGCTGAATAAATGACTCAATATCCAGGCTGTAGCCGCTTTTCCATGCCGACCTCAGGATTCCGGTTTTGGGCTCCCTGCTTTCATCAAATTTTTCATGAAGGAGAAAATGCTGCCAAAGTGCCAGATTTTCAACTCCTTCCGATTTTTCAATTACCCGGTTCAGCAGGTCGGGATGAATCCGCTTTTGGGCAAACAGTTTGCGGTACTCGGCCAGGCTGAGGTAGGTTTTATATCCGAAAGTATCGCCGGCATTTTTCAGGGCTTCAAAGAAATTCTGATGCTGAAATGCGTGCAGGGAATTGTGGTGAATAAAATCTTTGAGGGGGGCCTGTGCAGGCAAATAATGCCGGAGTTCCTTCAGAAGATGGCCCTCATCGAAAAGCGCAGGTTCCGTTTGATTACTCGGGTTCATGGCGTTTTTTTAAGTGAATAAGCGGCGCATAAGTGAGTTCAAGCACAAAGGCCTGAAGATTTTTTGATTCTTTCCAGGGCATTTGCCATGCAAATGTTACAGGATACTGAGGACGGGGAAACCAGATACATCCCAGGGTGGCGGCATTCAGGTATGGACTTCCCGTTAAAACATCCCCCACCAGAAAAAATTTCTTCAGAATCCGGAATTCAAAACCGGCCATTAGCCCCGGGTGGTTTTTTTCACCGGAATAAGCAGCATTTGCCCCGAAAAAGCCCAGCACCATTTTGCATTTTTCTCCCGGACCTGCATAGCGGACATTTGAATACACCATACCCGCCCAGGTCCTTTTGCCGGCCATCCTTACCATGGCTGTTCCGAACTGCAAACCTGTTCCCAGCCGAAATCTATCCGAGATGCGGAAAAATTTCTGTCCGTTTATTAAAATCTGAGGCTCGAGGGGGCCATTACCGGGTTGGTCGTTGGTTTCCAGTCTTTCCAAATTCTTCAGATAATTGAAGCCAAACAGATTGAATCCCAGTTCAAATTCATGTCCAAAACCATAATCAATTGTAGTATTGAATTGGTACTGCAACCGGTTGAAGTTGAACTGCTGCTGACAGAAAAATTTTTTCTCAGGGGTCTCTTCGCAGGAGGGAACATTCACAAAGTTTTGCTGGGCAAATCCCCTGAAAAAAGAATTCAAAATCAGAAAAAATGAGAAAATTAAAAGTCGGAAGGCCCGCATTCCTCAGGCTGTTGCCTTTTTTCTGGCTGCAAAAACATGGTTGGAAAGCGGAGTGTGGTTTTCCAGTCCGATGATCTCTAATTTTCCCCCTTGTCCGGTATATCGTTTTTCAAAAAAGGACAAATTTTCAAGGACCGAGTGGTCCACGAGGCGGGTTTTGCTGAAATCGATGACCACTTTCATACCGGCGGGAATGGCCTCCAAACGGCTTTTCAAGCCCAAAAAGTTGGAGAAAAGCGCAGATTCTTCCACCTCTACCAAATAGGTTCCCCCGTCGAAGGAAACGCTGGCCTGAGAAGAAAACAGGCTTTTCAGTGAGGCGCCATTGTAAAGGTGTATCAAGATTTTTACCAAGATTCCGGCGGCAATTCCCACCAGCAAATCCTCGAAAAGGGTAAAGAAAATGGTGACCATGAAAATGAGCAATTGCTCCTTTCCGATTTGAAAAATGTGGATGAATTCTTTAGGATGTGCCAGGCGAATGCCCACCGTGATGAGCATTGCTGCCAGGGCTGTATTGGGGATGAGCTCAATAAGTCCGGAGCCTGAAACCACGAAAGTGAGAAGCAGGAAACCATGAAAAAAATTGGCCCAGCGGGTTCTGGCACCGCTTGCTACATTGGCCGAACTTCGGGCCACCTCCGAAATCATTGGAAGGCCACCCAAAAATGCTGCCAGGGTATTGCCAACTCCTATGGCCACCAGGTCCTTGTTGGCATCCGATTTGCGCTTCCAGGGGTCCTGCATGTCTATGGCCTTCACAGTGAGCAGGGATTCCAGAGAACCCACCAAAGCAAACATCACCACATACCGAATGAAAGTTCCCGTTTGAAAAATGCCCTCAAACGTCACCTGCAGCCTGATGTTGTCCAGCAGGTTGCCGATGTGCACCAGGGCATAGGCCGGCTCCGTTTTGTTGAAGTCCATGGCCAGCTCTGCAGGAATGGCCACCAGTAAAACCACGAGTGGTGCCGGTATTTTCCGGAGAAAATCAACCTTTACCGAATTCCAGAACATCATGATGGCAAAACTGACCAAACCGATGCAGGTAGCGCGGATGTCCTGATTGGCAATAAAAAGCGGAATGTCAGCCAACAGCCCGAAGGGCGACTTTCCTTTGGCCAGAGCAGGATTGACATTGAGCAACACAGGAAACTGCTTGATTATGATGATGATACCAATGGCAGCCAGCATTCCGTGCACCGCCGACAGGGGAAAAAAATCCACCAGTTTGCCCATGCGGAGCAGACCAAACAAAATCTGGATGATGCCGGCAATGACCATAGCACCCAGGGCGAGATGCCATCCTGTTTCGCCGCCTCCAAATTCGTTAACAGCTCCTACTACTATGACAATGAGACCGGCGGCAGGGCCTTTAATGGTAAGACGGGATCCTGCAAAAAAACTGACCACCATTCCGCCGATGATGGCCGTAAGCAATCCCATAAGGGGCGGAAATTCGGAAGCCTTGGCAATGCCCAGGCTTAGAGGCAGAGCAAGCAGAAATACGATAAATCCGGAAACGGCATCGGATGACAGGTTTTCCTTCAGACCCCGGAATCCATCTTCGGGAATCTTTTCCTGTGACTTGTTCATAGTGCTTAAGTTGGTTTGTTTTTATGTGAAAAAATGCGGTCGGAACTCATTACTGAAATCGCCTGCAAAGGGAGGTTCGGCATAGATTCCGCAGCAAAGGTAGATGGAGAAAAAAGGGAAAACCTTGCGCCTCAGCGCAATCTAACCCAATTCTAACAGGGTAAGGAGAGCAACCCATTGCGATTTATTCTTTGGGCCGACAGTCCTTTCAAGCAACAAGGCCGAGAAAGGGGGAGGATTTTTTTAGTTCAAGGTTCTAAGTATATTAATTACCTGAATTTCAATGTATTATAACTAATAACTGACTGCTTGAATAGCTTTTGAATTTTAACTTTCGCCTTTTGACTTGTCTTATCATCTTAAAAATCATGCAGCCGCCGGGGGAAATTCCAGCGCAGGGCCAGGCTGGTAAACCGGGTGTTTTCCTCTCCGGGCATATCGCCGCCCACCATCCTGACTACATGTCTGAAGTCGAAGAAAAGATTGGTCCAGGGTTGAAAACTGAGGGTAAAATCGAGCATCAGCACTTTGCGGTTCAGCCCCTGCCCTACTTCGTTGTTGTAGTCTCGGGTAAAAAAGTTGGTACCTGTGCGGGACCGCGTATCATACGATTTTAAAATATTACCCCCGTAGTTGAGGGAATCATTGCGGTCCAGACCCTTCTCGTAGTACATGGCCCGGAGAGAACCGTGCATCCATCGGAAAGGCTGGTAGCGCAGCACGGCCATCACCTCCCGGAAGTTGGCCCCCAGTGGATGCGCAATGGGCTGACTGTAATGCACATAGCTGGTGTAGTCGCTTCGATGGGTATAGGTGTATGGCCGTACAAAATTGAATTCCGCCTGCAGGTCCAGATTTTTTATGCCCAGTACATCGATGTACTTTCCTCCCAGTTGAAAGGCATATTTATTTCCCCACCAACCTTTCTGGGCCCGGACTTCCTTTAGTAAAAATTCATCCAGAAAAACCTGTCCGTAAATCATCAGAGAACGGGCAGGGATGTATTTGGCATCCAATCCCAGGGCTGCATTGTCGGGGCTTCCGGAGTTTTGCTCGATGGAGCGGTAAAAAATGATGGGATTGAGATAGGCCAGATCCAGACGGGTGGCGTTGGGATAGTACCGGGGGTCGCGGCCGGCCACGATGGATTCAAAAATTCCGAGGTTGAATCTCTTGCCGATGTTGATGCCGAGGCGGTGCAGAAAAAAATACTTGTCCGGGATGGCGCTGGAACCCGGAACCCCGCTGCCCGGAATGGCCGAAATATCGGTTTTCATATTGGCAAACACATTGGTATACTGCAGCTTCCATACTTTGGTATTGATTTTGGCAAAAGAAAAGTTATTGCCGAAATCAGACAAAATCAGAGAACGGATGCCATTGCCCACATGCAGCCGGTCGTGCCCGATTTGAAAATCAATAAAACGGGTGGCAGAAAAAGTAATGTATCCCCGGGCTGTAAAAAAATCATATCCGTTTTTCTTATAGCGTTTCCAGAATCCCTCCTGGGGTAGTGAATTGTATTGCGTCTGCCAGTCGTTAACATAGCCCGGCACGGTCATTTGATTTTCAGTCATATAGGTGTAGAAACCCACCTTTCGGGCAATCATACCCCTTACCTCAATACCGCGGGAGTTGACAAACTGAGAAGAGGAATTGTCGCTGGCCCTGCCGAGTGCGCCATTGCCCACAACATTGGCATGCACATCAAAGTGCTGATCTTCATAGGATAAGGCATCGGCCTGCCTTCGAAAAAAATACTTCATCAGGGGTTTTCGGATGGGGGAAGAATCGGCCGGAGCCCACTCTGAGTTGATTTCGCGGAAATACCGGATATGGTACCGGTCAATGGCCGAAAGCCCGCTCTGCTTCTGCAGCGAATCGAAGAGTGCAGTCACATTTTTCCGGGTGTAGGGCAATACCGCCGAATGGAAGGTTCCATGCAGGGCAGCCGTTTTCATTTCGGCCCTGCTGATCCAATGGTAGACATCGCCGTCTAAAATCTGATAAACAGACTGGGCTGCAGCCGGCAGCCGGAAAAGAGCCAAAAACAAAAACAAAAGAAGGAATCTGTAGCGCCAAACCATGCCGCAATATGGCAAGGATTACAGAATGGATGGAGAATCAAGTACCGGAAGGGTTGATTTTTGTACATACTGTTCTCTGGCCGGCTGCGGTTGCTCATGCGAGGCATTGACTGCAGGCGGCACGGCTTTAAGGCATATTGTTTTGCCCTCAATTCCCATCCGTATCCTTTTCCGCTTCGGCCTGCAGGATTAGATTTCAAGGCAGAACATCGTGGGGTATTCTTTTATTTTGTTTTTTTGAAGCGGATTTGAGATACCCCCGGATGGAAGAAAAACACATTCACATCGTTTCATTTGATATTCCCTACCCTGCCGATTACGGCGGGGTTATCGATGTGTTTTATAAAATGAAGGCCCTTGCAGAACTGGGCGTGAAAATCCACCTTCATTGTTTTCAGTATGGCCGTAAACCCTCTTTTTTACTGGAGAGGATTTGCCACAAGGTTTTTTACTACCCGCGAAAAAAAATCTACCGGGGCATGGTGAGCCAGGTTCCTTATATAGTCGGGTCCCGAATAAATCCAGAGCTTTTGGAGAGATTATCGGCAGATGCCTACCCCGTTTTATTCGAAGGGCTTCACACCTGCGCTTATCTCGACCACCCTCTGCTGCAGCAAAAGCAAAAGGCAGTTCGCATGCACAACGTGGAATGGCAGTATTACAAAGGCCTGCTCGACCATTCCTCCGATCCATTTAAAAGCATTTATTATGCGGTAGAATCCAAAAGGTTGCTTCGTTTTGAGTCGGTGCTGGTGCATGCCAACATCATATTCGCCATCAGCAAAACCGAAACCGAATACCTGAAAAACCGCTTCCCCCAAACGCAACTTCTTTTTCCCTTTCATGGCCACAGATCAATAGAAAGCAAAGCCGGCAAGGGGCATTTTATGCTTTACCACGGCAACCTGAGTGTACCCGAAAATGAGGAAGCGGTGATGTGGCTGATGGAAAATCTGGAAACGGATGAAGTATTTCCACTGATTGTGGCAGGAAAAAAGCCCGGACAAAAACTAAGTGCATTTGCCGCATCCAAAAAAGGGGTGAAAATTCTTGACAATCCGGCATCGGAGGAAATGAACCGTCTGATTGAGGAAGCGCACATCCATATTTTGCCTACTTTTCAGTCTACCGGTGTTAAGCTGAAGTTAATAAAATCTTTGTTTTCAGGCCGTTTTGTTTTGGTAAACAAAATGATGACGGCCGGAACGGGCTTGGAAAAATTGTGCCATGTTTTTGAAAACCGGGAAAGCCTGAACCGAATGGCTTTTCAATTGCGGGACAAGGAATTCGGGAAACAGGAGATAGAAAACAGAAAAACAGGACTACAGGATTTTGATGACATTCAGGGAGCCCGCCACATAATTGCTGCCCTTTACAATTGAGTCCGCCGGTACAATAGGGTTAAACCAGTATCAAGGAAAAATTTTACTAATCCGGGATAAGAAAACAAAATCTGATTTGGCAAAACACCAGTTTTCTGACAAAAAATTTGGCGTTTAAATTTAAAAGCCTGTTTTTGCAACATCGTTTTTAAACATTACCAAGAATGACAAAACATCTTCTCTCCATTTTGAGCTTTTTTTGCTTTACAATGGCCGTAGCCCAGCAAAGACTCGTTCTGCTGGAGCATTTCACACAAGCATCCTGCGGCCCCTGCGCCTCACAAAACCCGGCACTGAAAGCGGTTTTGGATGCCAACCAGGGCAAAGTCATCGCCATCAAGTACCAGACTTCGTGGCCGGGCACCGACCCAATGAATGCAGCCAATCCCACAGATGTGCAAAGCAGGGTTACCTATTACAATGTAACGGGTGTTCCCAGTTCCAGGGTAGATGGTAATGTATATGCAGGTTCTCCGGGCGGGGTTACATCCACAGTTATCAACAACCGCCGCAATGTGCCTTCTCCATTGGTGGTAAATGTACAATACAACATCATCGATAATCAGGCTCCTCTTAATGATTCCATGGTGGTTGTAGCAAAAGTAAGGGCCCTGTCTGCCATTCCTGCCGGTCGCATACTCCATACAGTAGCCATCGAAAGATCCATCGAATTTGCTGTGGCTCCGGGATCCAACGGGGAAAAGAAATTTGAGTATGTAATGAAGAAAATGTTCCCAAGCGGAAACGGAACTACGCTTCCTGCCATGGCCGCCGGCGACAGCCTGTCCTACAGTTTTAAATGGTCACTTGTAAGAACAGGCGGAGCTCAGGTTTACTACGATCTTGGTCAGGCCGCTGCAGTGGCATTTGTTCAAAACAACTCCAATAAGGAAGTAAACGGTGCTGCATACGATGCCCCAAGACCCTGGCTGGGACTGGAAATGCTTCCCGGGGTAAAGCCTGTGAAAATCAAAGCCGGCGATGAGCAGACTTATTCCTTCCTCGCCGTTTCCAAATCCAATCAGAACCAAAACTTTCAATTCAAGAAAATTGTAGCCGGTCTTCCAACCGGCTGGAGTACCAGCGTACAGGTTTTGGGCAATACCTACACTGCCGACACCGGCAGTTTTCCCATCGCAGCCAATACTTCGGTACCCGTATTGGTGAAAGTGACCGGTCCTAATGCCGGCAACCTGAATAAAAAATACAGCGTCCGGATTGATGTAAACTCCAAAGAAATTCTGCCCGGCACTGCAAAAACGGTAACCTTCACGGCCATTACACCTTCCAATGTATTGTTGCTGGATATCCCGGGAACCGCAGCCACCCGCTTTTCAAGCGTTCTGACTGCTTTTTCTCAGGCCAATGTTTCCCTTACACCCGAAGAAGCCGGCAATCTGGATACCTCTTCCTTTAATGCCGCCAATGTGAAGAAAATCATTTTTTCAACCGGTGCTGCATTTTCAGGACTTATGCCTTCTGATCGTGCTGTAACCTTTATGAATTATCTGAATTCAGGCGGAAAAATGTTGGTTGTCGGTCAGGACTTGGGATACGACATCGGCGGCGCAGGTGCAAATGATGAAGCCATTCAGTTTTTCGGCGATTATTTGGGTGCAGAATACCTGAGCGACGGAACTACAACTGCCATCATTGCCCAGGCCCAACCCGAGGACAGTGTGATTGCACCTTTTATGTATTCAACCATTTCATTGTCCGGAACAGGAAGCTATCCGGATGAACTGGCCATTTCAGGCAATGCACCCAATGCGAAACCATTTATCAAGTATGCCAATGACAACATTGCAGCCATATACAATTCCGGTCCAAACTGGAAAACAGCCTTCGTCGGATTCAGAATGGAGGCATTCGGAACAGCCGGAGCGGCAGCCACTCTGCGCAATGCCCTTTTTGGCCGGATTTTGGGTTGGCTGGATGACAATTCTGCCATCAACGCCACGGCAACCACAAGCGGTCCGCTTTCATTCTGCCAGGGCGGCTCTGTAACCCTTACTTCTGCCTCAGGCAGCTCTTATTTGTGGAGCACCGGAGTTACTACGCCCAGCATATCTGTGAACTCTTCCGGTACCTTTTATGTGCAGGTCACCACAGCAGAGGGAAGCAAGCTTTCTCAGGCATTGGTGGTGGTGCGCAATCCGAATCCTACCTTAGGAACACAGCCGGCCAGCATCAGCCGCACTTACGGACAGAATGCCACTTTCACGGTCTCCTCTCCTACTGCAGGTGCATTGTATCAGTGGCAGGCCAATACCGGTGCCGGTTTTGCCAACATTTCAGATGGCGGACAGTATTCCGGAACCACGACTGCAACTCTCACTGTTTCAGCGGTTACTGCCGACAATAATGGCAAACAATTCCGTTGCATTGTTTCTACTGCCGCCGGATGTACCGCCCAAAGTGCCAATGCCGTTTTGAGTACCACTGCCCCTACTTCGGTTTCAGAACTTACCGGTTCAGCACCTCAGGCTTATCCAAATCCTGCCGGTTCTGTGCTCAGGGTTCCTGTAGATGCCAAAGTTCTTCGTGTGGTTCTGTCTGACCTGGCCGGCAAAGAGGTTCGCTCTGCCAACGCCGGCAAAGGCGAAACCCTGATCGACCTGCAGGTCGGCACACTGAAGTCAGGAGTATATTTCCTGCAAACAGAAAGCAGGGATGGAAAGTCTCCTGTTCAGAAAATAGCGGTTCAATAACAGAAAAATATGAAAAGCCAGGGAGATATCTGCTCTCCCTGGCTTTTTTATTCCTCCATACATGAAAAAACTACTCCTGATTCCTTTTCTCCTTTCGTTAGCATTTTCGGGTTTCGGACAAAACAATATCCGGAAATTGCCGGAGGTGAGTCTTAAAAATTTAAAAGGAGAAACCATCAATTCGACCTCCCTCCTGAATTCCGAAGGATTAACTGTCATCAATTTCTGGGCCACCTGGTGCAAGCCCTGTATGCTGGAACTCAGCAACATCAAAGACCTGTATGCCGACTGGAAAAAAGAAACCAAAGTAAAAATTGTAGCTGTTTCCATAGACGATTCCCGCAACACACCCAAAGTAGGGCCCCTGGTGAGCGGCAAAGGCTGGACCTACGACATCATGCTCGATGCCAACGGAGATTTTAAAAGGGCACTCAATGTGAACAACATTCCCCACACTTTTGTGGTCAATACCAAAGGCGAAATCATCTGGCAGCACAATTCTTATGCCCCCGGTGATGAGGACGAATTGTATGAAATCATCCAAAAAAATTCGGCAAAACCCTGATTTTTAATCTTTTGAAAATTTTCATCAGGGCAAAATGCCTTTCCTTATTTCTCCTCTTTTTGTGGCTGATGCAACCCGGTTTCCTGTACGGACAGGAGCAGCAGGGCAATCAGGAAGCAGAGCAGGAACAAGAGGAAGCCAGCTACATCCATGGCGATTTTCAGTCGGATGCGCAGTATTACATCTACGAACCCAAGCTGCAAACCCAGAAGCTGAATGAGCAATTCGGCAACAACACCTATTTGAATCTGCTCTACGACCGTGGAAATCTTTCGGGCGGACTCCGGTTTGAGGTGTATCAGCCACCGCTTTTAGGCTACGACCAGCGATTCAAGGGTTCCGGCATTCCCTTCCGTTTTGTGAACTACAAGTGGAAGGAGCTGTCTGTGACTTTGGGTAACTTTTACGAACAGATAGGTAGTGGTCTGATTTACCGGAGCTATTGGGAATTCGGCCTCGGATTCGACAACTCGATTGATGGCGTCAGGCTGCGGTACAATATGCTGGAAGGCATTACGGTAAAAGCATTTGCCGGAAAACAACGCTTCTTTTTTGACAAGGGACCGGGCATTGTCCGGGGTGCCGATGCCGAATTTTCTATGAATGAACTGATACCTGCCTTTGAACTCAGCTCCACCAAAATTAATCTGGGATTGGGAATGGTGAGCAAATACCAGGCAGACGACGATACCCGGCTCAAACTTCCTGAGAATGTGGCGGCATTTTCGGGCAGGGCTAAAATCTCAAAAAATGCTTTCAGCCTGGAGGCCGAATATGCCCGGAAGTCTTCCGATCCCAGTTTGGCAAACAGAAAAATTTACCGCCCCGGAGAGGCACTCATCATTACCACCGGCTATGCCGGCTCGGGTTTCGGCATATCGGCAGGTGTGAAGCGAATCGACAATTTCGACTTCCGCTCCAACCGCAACGCAGCCCTGAATGATTTGCTTATCAATTATTTACCGCCGATGACTCCGCAGCACACCTATCGGCTGGCTACCTTGTATCCCTATGCAACACAACCCACCGGAGAAATGGGTGCTCAGGTCGATGTGTTTTACAATGCCAAAGAAGGCAGCTGGCTCGGAGGAAAATACGGCACCAATTTCACACTCAATTACAGCCGCATCAATGGCATCCAAAAGCAAGCAGTCACCGGACCCGACAGCGCCAAAGGGTACAATTCTGATTTTTTTGCCGTTGGAGAAAATACCTACTATCAAAACATGAGCGTAGAAGTATCGAAAAAAATCAGCCCCAAAGTAAAAACCAACTGGTCCTACATTTTCATCGAAGCCGACAACGAGATTCTGCGGATAACCAACAACCTGGATGTAAAAACCATTTATGCCCACATCGCCGTAGCGGATATAGCCTGGAAGTTTAAACCCAAAAACACCCTTCGCTTTGAAGCCCAGAATCTTTATACCCAACAGGACAACGGTTCCTGGGCCATGGCATTGATTGAATATCAGATGGGTTCAAATTTCTTTTTTGCCGTGTACGATGAATACAACTACGGCAATAAAATCGAAAGTCTGAAAGTTCACTACCTGGGTGCCTCAGCAGGCTATACCAAGGGAACCGTAAGGGTAACCCTGAACGGTGGTCGGCAAAGGGCCGGAGTATTCTGTGTGGGCGGAGTTTGCCGGTTTGTTCCGGCCAGTTCCGGCGTATCCATGTCAGTGGCTGCCAGTTTCTGATCTGCTTATTTTTTCACAAAGGGCTCAAAATCAAGGGAAACGGAGTTCATGCAATAGCGCTTACCGGTAGGCGGAGGGCCATCATCAAATATATGCCCCAGGTGAGAACCGCAGCGGCCGCAAAGCACCTCTGTGCGAAGCATGCCATAGCTTTTGTCGTCCAGATAGGTGACTGCATTTTTTCTGACCGTCCGAAAAAATGAAGGCCATCCGCAGTGACTGGAAAATTTGGCATCCGACTCAAAAAGACGATTCCCGCAAACTGCGCAGTAATAAGTGCCCTTATCGTCTGAATCCCAGTACTTTCCGGTAAACGGGCGCTCTGTATCCTTTTCTCTGGCCACCGCATACAAATCGGGTGGCAAAACTTTTTTCCATTCGGCATCTCCTACGCTGAGCCGGGATGTATCGGCTCTGGAGTACCATGGATTTTTCTGAAACTGCAATACGCCGGCCGAAGATTGTTTTCCCTCATTCCGGCCTGCGTCAGGCTTACCCGAACAGGCCCAAAGCAAAATCATAATCAAATGGAAAACACTCATATTCATTTTTTTATCATGCGAATCACTTCTT